>UQNB01000123.1 GCA_900542235.1 uncultured Collinsella sp. | reverse complement strand
GCTGCGGGAACGGCCTATCTGCTCAATGTGTTCGGCTGAGATCGGAAATCAACCATTTTTTGGCACTAAAAATGAATATTAGCCCTGTTGACCGTGGGTGTTCTTTTTGCTAACACACCATGAGGACACGTGTGCGCGCCCCAACACCCCAAAACCACAGTCTGTTCGCTTTACAATATGCAAACATGCGTTCGATAATAGGAGGCATGGAATATCGACAGACAGACGGCAAAACTCGGCGCGTGCACAAGCAGTATGTGGACGTCGTGGCTCGCATTCTCGCGGGCGGACAGGTTGTGCCGGTTACCGTCTGCTGGGTTGACGGTCGCTGCTTTACGATTGACGAGATTGTCTCGTCCACCGGTTTTGGCCTGACGGTTCACGGCATTCGTACGGCGACTTATAAGGTTCGTTTTGGCGGACATGCGACCGAGTTGTATCTGGAGGACCAGACGCGCGAGCGGGCGGACGGCTCGCAGGCACACGTGATGCGTTGGTGGGTGTGGGCGTTCGACCGAACACTCGAGAGCGAGCGCCGCAGGTAAGAACGCGTGGCGTTCGGGTACAATGGCAGGAAACTTGTCAGCTACGGCGCCGTCGCGGTGCTTTTTGAAAGGACGAAATTATGAACGATATCCAGGGCTATCAGAATGGCCCCATCGAGACCGGCGCAAGCCGTGCCAAGGAGATGTCGCCGCGCGCGTACAACCTTGTCATGTCTGCTCTGATCTTTTTGGGCTTTTGCGCCATGGGCGCCGGTGTTTACTTTACGAGCACCATGTCGTTTGCGCGCATGATGATGAGCGGCGCCGCTTTGCCGCTGGTCTTTGGCTCATTTATTTTGACCATCGTCGGCATGGTCATGATGTCGGCTGCTGCCAGCAAACAGTCCGTGGGCCTGTCACTCGTGGGCTACGTGGTCTTTGCGAGCACCTTTGGCCTGACGGCGTCGTTTGGTCTTGCCAACTACGACCTGCCTACCATTAACACCGCCTTTATCGCCACGGCCGCCATCACCTTTGTCTTTGGTGCGCTGGGCGTGACCTTCCCCAAGTTCTTCCAGCGTGTGTATGGCATTGGTTTTGGCATCCTGCTTGCCACGATTCTGGTCGAGATCGTGCTGATGTTCATGGGCGTTTCGCAGTCCATCACCGACCTGATCGTGATCGTGGTGTTCGCCGGCTTCATCGGCTACGACACCTATGTGGCAACGACGGTGCCGCCCACGCTGCCCAACGCCGTGCTCATGGCATCCAACCTGTTCGTGGACATTATCAACGTGTTCCTGCGCATTCTGAACATCCTCGGCCGTCGCGATTAAAGCGCGGCATTGCGATGCTTCCTGCCGGACACGGTAAAACGATGCGAAAGGCGGTCCTTCGGGGCCGTCTTTTTTGTGCGCGGCGGGGTATCATGGATGGGAAAAGCCGATAGCGGCAGCGACAGGAAAGGTGGCCACGTATGGCAGACGTCGACAACAGGAACCGTAACCGCAGGTCCAACCGAGCGGGTCAGCCCAATCCCAAGCGCGAGGCCCGTGCCAAGGCCGCCGAGCGTCACGTGGCAACTGTGTCCGAAGCGTGCGCCAAGGATATCGAGCGTTCGCTTGCCGGTGTTCGCGAGTTTGACGGTATGCCTGCCGGCTTTGTCGCGGCGATGAAGGCCAAGGTTCAGAGTGCTGTGGCCGCCGAAGAGCAGGTCGCCGAGGACGTCGAGAACGCGGAGACTGCCGAGGTCGAGGCGGCGCCCGAGACCGAGGCGGCGCCCGAGCCCGTCGAGGAGCCTGCCGAGGAAATCGCCGAAGCTGAGTCCGCGCCTGCTGAGGAGCCCGCTCCGGTCCTGCCCGAGGTCACTGTGCTTGATGCCTCCGCCACGCAGGCAATCCTCGATAACGGTCGCGGCTATGCGCAGTTCTGCGACATGGCCGTGCTCGCCTTTGCCTCGTTTACCAATCCGGGCGGTGGATATATTCAGGGTTATCTGGGCCAGGAGGCCACGCTGTGCGCCGATTCGTATCTGTACAACGTTCTCGATAAGCAGCGTAAGTGGTACGGCGAGAACCGTCGCCGCAACATCAACTGCGAGCTCTATCGTAACCGCGCCCTAGTGGTGCCTGCGGTGCGCTTCGACCGCAACCACGTGCATGCATACGCCGACGTGATCGTGGCCG
>UQNB01000122.1 GCA_900542235.1 uncultured Collinsella sp. | reverse complement strand
CGGCCCGCGTTTTTGACTCACGCAGTGCCCTTGCGAATCGAAGGTGAATGGTTTTCCCGTTACTTAGTACTGCTCGATGCCCATGTAGCGACGGATCTCGGGGCTGTGGTCGAACACCTTGCCGCGGGCGGCGCGCAGCTCGCAGCTCATGTTGTAGAAGAAGATCGGCTCCAGGTACGAACGCACGCTGGCAGGCACGTCGCCCACGCCGTACTCGAGTGCGTCGAGCACCATGACCGTATCGGTGTGCGTGTTGAGGAACGCCAGCGCGCGCTCCTCCATGGGGCGGCACTCGCCCGATCCGAGCTGTACAAAGTAGAACACGCCGGGCTCGGTAGCCTCGAACGGGCCGTGGAAGTACTCGCCGGAGTGGATGTAGCAGCAGTGCTGCCACTGCATCTCCATGAGCGAGCAGATGGCCATGGCGTAGGTCTGGCTAAAGTTGGGGCCGGATCCCAGGATGTAGAAGAACTCGTGCTGCTGGCAGAGCTCGGCAAAGCGATCGCCCAGCTCGGCGTTGACCTTCTCGCGGGCAGCGGGCAGCAGCGCATCCATCTGCTTAAGGCCGGCGTACATGTCGGCGAGTGCCTCGTAGCCCTCCTGCTGGTCGAGCAGCTCGGCAGCCATCAGGACGCCGATACCCTGCGGTACCTCGGCCTGTGACACACCCTCGCCCCACGGATAGACCCAGGTGGTCCACTTGCCGTTATCAATCTTGGAGCTCTCGCAGTCGGTCATGGCCACGACCTCGGCGCCGGCTGCCAGCGCCATCTCGCAACCGTCGACGACCTCCTGCGTATTGCCGCTGTGGCTGCAGGCGATGACGAGTGACTTCTCGCCAAGACTCTTGGGGGCCATCAGGCAAAACTCGCGCGCCGTGTAAACCGTCGAGGTAAACGTGGTCGCCTCGCGCTTGAGCAGCTCGTTGGCCGGCATCAGGTCGATCATCGAACCGCCGCAGGCAATCCAAAAGACGTTCTCAATCTTGCCCTTGCGCTCGATAATTTCCTGAACCAGATCATGTGCGTTCATCCTGATGTTCCTCCTTGTGGGGCGGCTTTGAGCGAAGACAGCTCGTACCTGCGGTCGTTCTATGTTGTCCTATTTATAGCACGCACGACGACGCTCGTGAAGCCATTTCGCCAAACTTGTTCTATGTTGTTCTATCTGTGGATGTTAGATGTCGAACACGTAGCGCGAGCCCACGATCTTTTGGCGCCCGAGCAGCAGGGGGCGCTCGTCTGCATCGGTAAAATACGCCTCCATATAAAAGAGCGGCTCGCCGACCGGCACCTCCAGCAGCGGGGCCACCTGGGCATCGGCAAGCGCGATCTCCACGGTACAGGGGTCGGACTTGAGCGGCGCGCGGCCCGAGTGGTCGGCAACGAGCGCAAAGATCGAGTTATCGGTGAGGTCCTTATCGGCCAGCGTCTGCAGATAGGGATGGTCAGCCAGCACAAAGGCGTTGTTCTCGAGCATGACGGGGATGCCGTCGGCCGTGCGCACGCGCTCGACCACGATAAGCTCACTGCCGGGCTCCACGCCAAAAAACGCCGCGTCCTCGCGCGTCGCCGCAACCACCGTGCGCGACACCAGGCGCGCTCCGGCCACCATATCGTTGGCAGCACAACCCTCAGTAAAACTCTGGACGTCGCCTTTCTGGACAATCTTGCGCTTGAGCTTGGGAGCGCACACAAAGGTGCCCCTCCCCTGCTGGCGGCTGACGTAGCCCGCGCGCGACAGCTCCTCGATGGCGCGGCGCACGGTGATGCGTCCCACGCCGTAAGACTTCGCGAGCTCCATCTCGGAAGGAATGCGCGAGCCGGCCGCATACACGCCGCGCGCGATCTCGCCCTTCAGGTCGTCCATAACCTGTTGGTACAGCGGTACGGCGGATACGCCAACGCGGTCGGTTTTATCATCGGTTGCCATCGTTACGCTCCATCCCGCGCATGCTCGGACTCAAACTCTTCAATCGCCGCCATAAACTGCTCGCCAAAGGCGTCGGCCTTTTTCTCACCGATGCCGTTGACCTGGATCAGCTCGTCGCGCGTCTGCGGACGCAGGCGGCACAGGCCGCGCAGGGCCTTGTCGGAGAAGACCATGTACGGCGCCATCTCGAGCTCGGTCGAGATTTCCTTGCGCAGGGCGCGCAGGCGCTCGAATAGCTCGGCATCGTCACCCACGCGCGGGCGCTGATCAAGCTCGGCCTCCTCGCGCAGCAGATCAACTGCACGGCGGGCGCGCGCCGAGGCCTTGCGCTTGGACGCGCGACGTTTAACGGTAAAGGCGAACGCTTCGTCCTGGACCTCGCCGGCACGCGGACCCAGGCCCACGACCGGGTACTGCCCCTGCGAGGTGGCCAAATAACCGCGGCCGCACAGCTGGCCGATGATGTCCTTGATGCGCCCGACCGATTCGCTCGACAGCTCGCCATAGCCGCGGTCCTCGTCCAGATGCATCTGGCGGATGCGCTCGGTGTTGCCGCCGTGGAGCACGTCGGCGATGAGCGACTTGCCAAAGCGCATGGGGCGCGTGGCCACATAGCGCACGGCGGCGCGGGCCATGTCGGTGACGTCCTCGACCTCGAACTGCGTCAGGCAGTTGCTGCAGTTGCCGCAGCCCTCGGCATCGTCCATGGCGGTGCCGCCCGCGGCGGCCGGCCCCCGGCCGGGCGCCTACTACCAGG
>UQNB01000121.1 GCA_900542235.1 uncultured Collinsella sp. | reverse complement strand
GGCCCGTGGGTTATACCCTAAGAGCAAACCACCCTTTTTAAGGGTGGTTCTGATTTGTTGAACACATGGTCGCTACGTCCGCGCCCGGCTCAAACGGTCAGCAATCATCCGTGAACGATATTTGTTCAAAAAAGAACAAAGATAAACAAATAGTTGTTGCAGTTACTGTTCGAATGTGTTCAAATAAACATGAACAGTGAAGAACCGCACATTCAGATGCCCGGACCTGAACGCGATTCAACACTTCCAAACAGAAACTACGCACCTGCGTATCTCTCAAGGAGGATGTCATGAGAGTTGTAATCGCTTCCGATGCCGACGGTATGTCGATGAAGGAGTCCATCAAGGAGATGCTCATCGCCGACGGTCACGAGGTCGTCGACTATTCCGAGACCCCTGCCGCGGACTTTGTCGATTCCGCGACCGCCGTTGCCAAGGACCTGCTGGAGCACAAGGATTCCCAGGGCTTCGCATTCGATAAGTACGGTGTCGGCTCCTATATGGCCGCCGTCAAGATCAAGGGCATGGTCGTCGCCAACATTTCCGACGAGCGTTCCGCTTACATGACCCGCGAGCACAACGGCTCGCGCATGGTCACCATGGGCCCGGGCGTTGTGGGCACCGAGGTCGCAAAGAAGATCGCCCGCGAGTTCCTGCGCGCCCAGTATGCTGGCGGCCGTCACCAGATCCGTGTCGACATGCTCAACAAGATGGCCTAACGAGAGCCACCGAGAACTCGAACTTCTACCTCAACTTGTGAATTCAGACGAAAGGACGTTCTGATGAAGAAGACCATCGCAATCGGTTGCGACCATATCGTTACGGACGAGAAGATCTATCTGGCCGACCGCCTGGAGCAGGCTGGCTACAAGGTGCTCGACTGCGGCACCTACAGCCACACCCGTACGCACTACCCCATCTACGGCAAGGCCGTGGGCGAGGCTGTTGCCAGCGGCAAGGCTGACTTTGGCGTGGCCCTGTGCGGCACCGGCATCGGCATCACCAACGCCGTCAACAAGGTTCCCGGCGCCCGCTGCGCCCTGGTTCGCGACATGACCTCTGCCCTGTATGCCCGTCGCGAGCTCAACGCCAACATCGTGGGCTTTGGCGGCAAGATCACCGGCGAGTTCCTGATGGCCGATATCATGCTTGCCTTCCTGGAGGAGCCCTACGACAAGACTCCCGAGCACGATGCCCTGATTGCCAAGATTGATGCCTGCAACAAGGCCGACGCCGAGGCTCAGGCTGACCCGCACTTCTTTGACGAGTTCCTGGAGAAGTGGGACCGCGGCGAATACCACGACTAGTGGGGTTCCGGCGTTCTACCGAACGCCAGACCAGTCGACGCTGCGAAGCCATCTGGCGGGCGAGCTGCCGTTCAGCTTCAGTGGCATGGCCAGAAGGTCAATGCCGCCTCGCTTCAAGGCACCTTGCCTCGCCAGCTGGCTTCACGCTGACGTTGGGGGTGCCTGTGGGGTCGCCCCTGTTGTTGCGAAGCCGTCTGGCAAGCGAACTGCTCTGATAACACTTTTGCTTGCTGAGCTTGTGTGCTTCGTTTTGGCGGTACCCGGCATTCTGCGGCTTTTTAATTGACGGCTCGCGTTTCTGTGAGGGGGCGCGGGCCGGTTTTCTAAACAGGAGTCCAACATGATTCTGACCGTTACCATGAACCCGTCGATCGATACGCGCTATCAGCTCGACAAGCTGATCATCGACGATGTTAACCGCGTGACGCCCGAAAAGACCGCTGGCGGCAAGGGCCTCAACGTGAGCCGCGTGCTGTTGCAGCTGGGCGACGACGTACTTGCAACCGGCTTGCTTGGCGGGCACATGGGTGCCTATATGGCCGAGCTCATGGATGCCGATGATGTCAAGAATGACTTTGTGCCCATCGCCGGTGAGACGCGCATTTGCCTGAATATTCTGCACGAGGGTAATCAGACCGAGCTGCTGGAGAGCGGCCCACAGATCGTCCCAGCCGAGCTCGAGGCCTTTACGGCCAAGTTCGCCGAGCTTGCAGCGAAGGCTGACGTTGTGACGCTTTCGGGCTCGCTGCCGCGTGGCGTCGATGCCGGCTACTATGCCGAGCTCGTCAAGATCGCCGAAGAGGCGGGCGCCAAGGTGCTGCTCGACACCTCGGGCGCATCGCTGGAGGCCGCGCTGGAGTCCGACGCTAAGCCTGAGCTCGTAAAGCCCAACCTGACCGAGATTAACGGCCTGCTGGGTACGTCCTTTACGACCGATGATGTCGATGCCCTGCGCGAGGCGCTTGCCGCCGATGGCCGCTTTGCCGGTATTCCCTGGGTCGTCGTTTCGATGGGCGCTGCCGGTTCGGTGGGCTTCCACGAGGGCCGCGCGTTCCGCGCCAAGACGCCCGCGATTGCGGCTGTGAACGCGACGGGTTCCGGCGACTCGACCATCGCCGGCTTTGCGCATGCCATTGCTGCTGGTGCCGACGACGTCACGGTGCTCAAGACCGCCAATACCTGCGGCAAGCTCAACGCCATGGATCCCAAGACCGGCCACCTGGTCATGGACCGCTGGGACGAGATTTACAACGGCGTTGAGGTCGTAGAGTTGTAGCGGTTGCGACTCCTAATAGAACGAGCGTGGATAATCTCCCGCTTTTGGTGCCCATACGAGCTCAAAGTGGGAGATTTTCCACGCTCGAGTCATTAGTCGTCGGGGACGTTCTTTAATGACCAGTCGTTTAAGAACATCCCCAATGACTACACTCAAAAAACGGCGCCC
>UQNB01000120.1 GCA_900542235.1 uncultured Collinsella sp. | reverse complement strand
AGGCCCGATTTTGCCTCTTGACAATGTCCTGCTCATATTAAAAGGAACGTCCCCATCTGCCGGATTAGGAGAGACTCTCCAGCACGCGACGGAGCTCATGCTGAACGGCGTGGTCGCGGTTGCAGCCTACGACGCGATCGGCCACCGCCTTGAGCGCGGGGCGCGCGTTTTCCATCGCGCAGCCCGTGCCGACAAAGCGAATGATCTCGTAGTCGTTCATCGAGTCGCCAAACGCCATGACCTCGTCGCGTCCAATGCCGTAATGCTCCGCGAGCTGCGCGATACCCGAGGCCTTCGACACACCAGGCTGCATGGCATCGATCCACGCGTTGCCCGAAGGCGCAAAAGTAAAGAGCTGACCAAGTTCGCGCTGTAGCACATATGCACTGTCCATAACCGCACTGTCGTCGCAAAAGATACTCGCTTTGATGATATTTACGCTGGGATCGGGCAGCTCCCAGATGCGCTCGGCATTGGGAAGGTCCTTATCGACCTCACGCACGAACTTGCACTCGTCATCGAGCAGGAAGGACTTGGTTCGGTCAAAGAGCGCAAGATGCAGATTGGGAAACGTCCTGACGGCTTGGGCGAGCCTTCGAATCGCCAGGTGGGAATACACCTCACGGTCCACCATCTTACCGTCGGCGTAGACCTGGGCGCCGTTAGCGGCGACAAAGTCCATCTTGTCGCGAACGGGCGCAAAGAACTCGCACAGGCGATCGTAGCGACGACCTGACGATGCGGCAAAATGCACGCCATGCTCGCGTAGCGCCAAAATCAGTTCGTAGGTCTCGGGAGGCACCTGGCTGTTTTCGTCAAGCAGCGTGCCGTCCATATCGGATGCAATCAGTTTAAACATAGAAAAGCTCCCTTCGGGCTTGTTGGAATCGAACGTGTATCCAATTCCAACGTACCCAAAGGGAGCTCAGGTAAGACTCCGCGGGCGCAAACGTTACAAGGACCTAGCAAATAGCTCACGCGAGCCAGGGGTCCCACAGTCGCAGCGCCTGGTAACACGTCAAAGAGTGTCCCCAATGACTCGCCGTTTAAGAACGTCCCCGATGACTAGTCGGCGTAGGTGAAGGTGGTGACGTCGAACATGCCCTCGGGACGGATGCGGAGCGTCGGGATCACCGGCAGGGGCAGGAAGATGATACCCATGATGGGGTCGAGCGGCGGCTCAATACCCATGGCGCGTGCCTTGACCATAAAGTCGTCGTGCTGCGCGGCAACGTCCTCGGCCGTACCTTCGCTCATCAGGCCACCGAGCGCCAGCGGAATGCGTGCCACGACCTCGCCGTTGCGCACCAGCACGTGACCACCCTGGCCCACAGCCTCGACGGCAGCCATCATATCGGCAGCGTTATCGCCCACGACGCACACGTTGTGCGAATCGTGGCCGATCGTCGAGGCGATGGCACCGCCCGTAATGGTAAAGCCGCGCACCCAGCCGCGACCGATGTGCTTGCCGACAAGACCCAGGCCAGCGGGGCCATCGCCGTCGGCGCCCTCGGCCTGCAGTGACACGCCGCGGCCATGGCGCTCAATCAGCATAATGCGACGCAAGTCCTCGTCAGTCTCGGGACGAACCATACCCGTGATGGCCTTACCCGGCACCACGTCAATCACGGCCTCGCCCAGCTTAAAGGCATAGTCGAATACGTCGAGCGAAAGCTTCGGCAGCTTAACGGAGGCGCGCAGCTCATCGGCAAGGGCCGCAACCTCGGCCATCTCGGGTGCAATCTCGCCCACAAAGGTGCCATCCTGCGCCACCAGGGCACCGTCGGCATATACGCGATGCGGAGCCGTGGCAAACGTCAGGTCATTGAGCACCAGCAGGTCGGCGCGTTTGCCCGGGGCAATCGCACCGCGTAGCTCGTGCGGGTCGCGGCAGCCGTGATCTAGCCCAAACGCCTCAGCCGTGGAAAGGGACGCCATAGAGATGGCGACCACCGGGTCGACGCCGGCCTCGATGGCCACGCGGCAGGCGTTGTCGATCATGCCGGTCGAAAGCGCGTCGGAGGGAGCGCGGTCGTCGGTCGCAAAGCAGCAGCGGCGGGCGCGGGCGGGGTTTTCCAGCAGCATCGGGGACAAATTGGCCAGGTCGTGGCTGCACGTGCCCTCACGCAGCATCACATACATGCCGCGGGACAGTTTATCGAGCGCCTCCTCGGGAATCGTCGACTCGTGGTCGGCGATAATGCCCGCTGCGGCATAGGCATTGAGGTCCTTACCGGCAACGAGCGGCGCGTGGCCGTCAACCTGCTTGGACGGCGTCTGGTTGGCAGCATCGATGCGAGCACAGGTCTCGGGGTCGGCCATAAAGACGCCCGGCAGGTTCATCATTTCGCCCAGACCAAAGACATCGCCTGGATGCTCGGCAAAAAACGCCTGCATATCGGCAGCGGTGATGACGGCGCCGGCCTGCTCATCGGGCAGTGCGGGCACGCACGAGGGCATCATGTACTTGATGGAAATCGGAGCGCGGCGGCCGTCCTCGATCATAAAGCGCAGGCCGTTGAGCCCCGCCACGTTGGCGATCTCGTGGCTGTCGGCAATGGCGGTGGTGGTACCGCGCGTCGCCGCCATGCGCGCATACTCGGCGGGACGGATGTTCGAGGACTCAATGTGCAGATGCCCGTCGATAAAACCGGGAGCGAGATAGCGGCCCTGGCAGTCGATGACCTCGGCAGCTTCGTAGGTACCGGCGGCATCGTCGCGACCGTCGTAGAGCACGCCGACGATTACGCCGTCCTTGACGGCAACGCTACCGGGCGCCACACGCTGGCCGTACACATCGACGATCTGCGCATTGGTAAACAGTGTGTCGACGGGCACGCGGCCCTCGGCGGCCTCGATCACAGACCTCATGACCTCAACGGACATACATTCTCCTTTAACCGTAGAAATAACTGCGGGGCGGACGGGCCTTCACCGCAGCAAGCCAATAGCCATTGTATGCCCAAACGATGGGTCGGGAATACACCCCCCTCCGCTTAACGGCACACGCCACCCCGCGCAATGAGAAGGAGTGTCCCCCTACGACTACTCATTTATGTCTGTCCCCAATGAGCACCCCGATGTTCTGGCAACGACAGCGAAAACCCGCCAGAGCGAGCAAGGTGCCTTGAAACGAGGCGG
>UQNB01000119.1 GCA_900542235.1 uncultured Collinsella sp. | reverse complement strand
GCGCATTGACGAGTGCGTCGGTGGCAGACTTGACGGCTGCCGGCTGCGGATCGTTGACGTGATCTTCGGGGTGTACGGGCAGGTCCTTCTTGACGGCATCGTGGATCAAGTTGAGGTACTCAGTCACGCCAGTGGTCGATAGGTGCGTGCCATCGCCATCGAACAGATCGTTGCGGTTGGCACTGTATCCGTACCAATCGATAACGCGCACGTTCTTGTAGCGCGTAGCGGCGTTGGCGATGGCCTGGTTGGTAGAGCCAACCCACGGCTGCGGGCTGCGCGTGTTCACAAACACCACAATACGCTTATCTCCTGCATCGGCCATGATGGCGTCGATCTGGTCGTCGGTTACCAAGCCGTTGGTTCCCAGGGCAAAGACCACGATCTTGCCGGCAAGGTTCTGCTGGATATAGCCCTCAAATGTCGCGCGGCCCGCATCGAACTGGCGGCCCTTTTCGGCATCGATATGGCTGTGCGGGAACACGCCGTCAAAGGTGTCAACGGCACGCAGCGACACGGAGTCACCGATCATAAGCAGATCGTAGGAGCCATCGGGGAAGCCGTCGTTGTCCTTGTCGGTGCCGTCGGCCGCCTGTTGGTCGGCGGGCGCGGTGTTTTTGGCTTCCTTGTTGAGGACTTCGGCGCCCTCGCCGCTCAGCGCGGAGGTCTCCGGCACAAAGATCAGGCCGCCCAGTGCAACGACCAACACGACAGCGCAGGCCGCGCAGGCAGGGACGTGCGCGCGTGCCCAGTTGGCGGGCGTGGCGGTGCCGTCGCGGAACTCGGATACGGTGCGCCCAAAGGCGCCCTTTCTAAACGGCGTTTCGATAAAGCGATATGAGCATTCGGCCACGGCGACCACCACAAGTACCTGCAAGATGTACTGCCACCAGGGCGTATCGTTGATGTTGGCGACCGGGTTCATGAGCAACAGCAGCGGATAGTGCCACAGGTAGATGCTGTAGGAGCGCTTCCCAATCCACACGAGCGGCTCGGCGGACAGCGCGCGGGCAACCATTCCCTGGGGCTGCACGCAGGCGGCAATAACCATGAGCGTGAGGATTGAGCACAGCAGCGTGCCTCCGCGATACTGGAACGCAGTGTAGCCGTTGGTGAGCGCGACCATGGCGGCAAGGCCAACCAGACCCACGACGCCCAACACATCGATGGATGCGGGCGAGGACCAAAAACGCACGAGGGCGCTCGGCTGTGCCGGGGCGGTCTCGGCTGCTTCGTCGGCCTTCTCGCCAGGCTTGCCCTCGGCGTTCTTGCCGTGCTTGGTGGCGCCAGCTATGCGATTGAGCCCCAAACGACGAGCGAGACGCACCGGCGCCAGGTCGCGATCGGGGATAAAGGCCATCCAGGCACCCAGCAGCAGCGAGAACACACGGGTGTCGGTGCCGTAGTACACGCGGCTGGGGTCGGCGGCAGGGTTGTAAAGCACCATCATGGCTAGGGCAGATACCACGGCAAGGCCCAGAACCACGCGGCGCGTGTTGGGCTTGCTCACATGCATGGATACCATGGCAAACAGCAGTGGCGGCCAAATCAGGTAGAACTGTTCCTCGATGGCAAGCGACCAAAAGTGCGTGAGCGGCGAAGGGTCGCCCAGAGCATTGAAGTACGAGACGTTTTGGGCAATCTGCCACCAGTTGTTAAAGAACAGCAGTGACGGCAGAATGTCGGGGCGCATCTTGGTGAGCATCACGTGGTTGAAGACGGTGCACAGCGCGCAGGTCACGAACACTACCGTTACCACGGCGGGGACCAGGCGACGGATGCGGCGAATCCAGAAGCTCTTAAGGTCGATGCGGCCGGTCTTAGCGACTTCGTTGAGCAGCAAGCGCGTGATCAGATAGCCCGAAAGCACAAAGAAGATCGTGACGCCGAGCAGGCCGCCCTGAGCCCACGTGAGGTTGAGGTGGTAGAGCACCACCGCGACGACGGCAAGCGTGCGCAGACCGTCGAGCGCAGGGATATAGCGGGACTTGGGACGAGCAGGTGTTTGCTCCGCGGCGGGAGTGTTGGCGCGGCCCGCGTTGTTGGTAGAAGCGCGATGAGGGCTCGCGGTGCGTCGTGGCTCGTTGGTACGGCGCTCGCCCTTCACGCGTTCGTGCGGCGCCGGCTCGTTGCCCGTGCGGCGTCGACCGCGCGAGCCCGATTGCGAGAATTGTTCCATAAAACATCATCCAATGACGAGAATAATCAGCATGTATTCATTGTAGCTGCCTGCTCCTGTGAATGCTTGCTGCTGGCGCAAGCTCAAGCGCGCGTCCACATCAAAGTGGACTAAAGTTATAGGGGGTGCGAGAGCGCACAATCGTTGGTCGACGGTGGGCGCAAAGCCTGAAGACGAGGAGGTTTCCATGGCAGATCGCGGCATCGTTGCGGTGTTCGGCAGCATGAACATGGACCTTTCGGTGGCGTGCGAGCGCATGCCGCGCGCGGGCGAGACAGTCGGTGGTAGCGGTTTTATCACCAACGCCGGCGGCAAGGGCGCCAACCAGGCCGTCGCCGCTGCGCGCATGGGTGCGCGCACGTGCATGATCGGCGCTGTTGGGCGCGATACCTTTGGCGATGCGCTTGTGGCAGGGCTCCAGGATGCCGGCGTGAGTGTTGAGTTCGTGGCGCTTCGCGATGACGTTGAGACCGGCACCGCGACTATCATTCGCTGCGAGAGCGACAACCGCATCATACTGTCACCGGGTGCCAACCATGCGCTTGCGGGTGAGGACGTTGCCTGCGCGCTGAGACGTCTGGTGGCCGATGGGCTCGACGGAGACGCCAGCGAGATTGCCCCGGCTGCCGGAAGCGTCTTTATCGCCCAGGGTGAATGTGACCTTGCAGCGACGGCCGATGCGCTTGTTTGCGCTCACGAGCTGGGGTTCTATACGGTCTTTAATCCAGCGCCCGCCTGCGAGCTGCCTGCGGAGGTTTGGCCTGCGGTCGACCTGGTCTGTCCCAACGAGACCGAGTGCCAGGTGCTGACGGGAATCTTGCCCGCGGACGATGCAAGCTGCGTCGCAGCGCTCAACGCCCTGCTCGCTAAGGGTGCCAGCGCCGCGGTCATCACGCTGGGCGGCGCCGGCTCGGTTACGCTCGGCGATGGCGGTGAGCTGCTGCGCATGCCGGCACTTTCGAGCACGGTAGTCGATACCACGGCCGCGGGCGATACGTTTATCGGCGCGTTGGCGGGGGGGCCGCCCGAGGGGCCCCCCACGAGCTC
>UQNB01000118.1 GCA_900542235.1 uncultured Collinsella sp. | reverse complement strand
TTGGAAACCGAATGATGGTACGAGCATCCATTCGGCTTCCAAGGCGGCCACGGACAGAACGGGGCGAACAGAAAAGAGCGACGGACGCCTACTCCTCCGCCACGCTTGCGCGCAGCTTGGCGGCGATGGGCTCCGAGGCCAGCAGGAACACGAGCATGACCACAGAACACACCAGACACACGATCCAGGTGCTCGCAAAGGAGCCCGAGACGGCAAAGAGCACATAGACCTGCCACAGCTCACCGACAAAGCTCATGCCCGCGAGCACCGCCGAGGTAGCGATAACGGTGAGCGAGCCCAATACGCGGCCACTCACCTTATCGGCAACATGACCGATAACGAGCGAACCCACGACGCTCACCACGGTGGAGATAGCGTTGGAGACGTTGTACTGGGCAAGCGTAATCCCGAGGTCGCTGACGATGAGCGGCTGGAACAGGCTCATGCAGTTGACGAAAATCGTGTAGCACGTGGCCATGATCACGAAGCCGGAGGTCACCACGAGCCAGCCGGGGAAGAACTTACGCTGCTGGGACATGCTGCTCCTTATTTAACAAACGAATAGCCGGCGCCGGGCGCCGGTAGTGCCCAAGATTGCCTTGAAAGACAAGGGCATAGGCCTTACGGCCATGCCCGCAGGCTTGAAAGGCAAGGTTGGGTGCTACCGGTGGTCGGCGATATAGCCCAAAGCGACGGCGGTATAGGCCGCGGCGCCGAGGGGAAGCTCGGCATCGTTAAAGCGCGCCTTGGGATGGTGCTGGGCGAAGTGTTCGTCCGTGTCGGTTACGGCCGCGCCCACGGTAAAGTACGCACTCGGAATCTCGCTCGAGATAAGCGCGAAGTCCTCACTCGCCATAGCATGGAAAAGCGGCAAGAAAGCCACCCCGGGCAGCACTGCGCCCACGTAGCCAAGCGACGCCTGAGTCATATCGCTGTCAAGTACAAGCGGCGGAACATCCGAAAGCGTCTCGATGGTCGCCGGCGTACGATATGTTGCGGCAACGCCGTTAACGACCTCCGCGATGCGGGTCTTTAGGTGAGCCATGAGCTCAACATCAAAGCCGCGCAGCGTTCCCTCGAGCACGCAGGTGTCGGGGATGACGTTGGCCGCCAAGCCGCCAGCGAACTTACCAACGGTAAGCGCGACCTCCTTGGCCGCCGGCACCTCGCGGGAGATAAGCTCCTGGAGCGCCAGGTGCACATGGACGCCAGCCGTGATGGGGTCGATGCAGATCTCGGGGCTCGAGCCATGGCCGCCCTTGCCCTGCAGCGTGATGCGGAAACCGTACACGCCCGAGAGCGCCGGACTGCCGTAGAGCACCAGGCCAAGCGGCGACTGGCTGTTAACGTGCATGGCAAAGGCAGCCTGGGGGCGCGGGTTCTGCAGCAGGCCATCGGCGATGGCAGCGCGTGCCCCTTCAAAGGTCTCCTCGCCCGGCTGGAACAGCAGTTTGACGGTGGCATTGGCGTCGACGAGCTCGGCCTCGCGGGCCTTGAGCAGGCGCGCCGCACCGAGCAGGGCCGTCGCGTGCATATCGTGGCCGCAGGCATGCATGCAACCGTTGGTAGAAGCGAAAGGCTCGCCCGATTCCTCGGCAACGGGAAGGGCATCCATATCGCCACGCAGCATAACGACCGTACCGGCCTGTTCGTCCGTGCAGACGCCATTGCCCTGGGCCGCGGTGGCACCGGCACCGACAAGGCCCACAACACAGGAACCATCGACGAGCGTGGCAAACGGGATGTCCATCTCGGCCAGGCGCGCTTGGATATACGTAGAGGTCTGCGGGAGGCTATTACCCAGCTCGGGCATCTGATGTAAATCGTGTCGCCACGCAGCGAGCTCGTCTGCAAAAGCCTGAGCTTCTGCAACAAGACCGTCACCGATAGCGGCTTGCGCCGCCGCGGTGGCCTTGGGCGCTGATTGCGGTTGAAGATCGGACAGTGCTGGTGCCATAGATGCCCTCCAGTAACGTTTTTGCAGCAAGCACTTTGATAGCGTAAAGTGCAAGGTACTACTTTAAGGGCGACGCATAAAAAATGCCGCCCCGGGAGGCGGCGCAACAAATTGTTTACAATTGCGGACGCGGCTTTCGACGCAAAAAATCGAAATGCGTCTCGCTCAAGATAATCGAAAGAAAGATGAGCGCGAAGCCGGCAAGCAGGCGCGAGGTGAGCGCCTCCCCCATCAGCAGCACCGAGAACAGCACACCCGAAGGCGACTCCATCGAAAGGAGCAGCGAGCCCGTTGAGGCCGGGACATGCGCCAGGCCGACGTTTTGGATGAGCAGAGCCACGCACGTACAGCCCACCGATAGAAACGCCATCACACCGATAAAGCTCGGCGTCCACACGGACAGCGGCGCTTGGGTCTCGAATAACAGCGACGAGATCAGGCTCAGCACGCCGTTGCCCACAAACATCCAAAACGTGATGACGTTGATGTCCATCTTGCGGCCATACTTGGCGGTCACCGCCATCTGGATGGCAAAGAAGACCGCACCGCCCAGTGTGATGACATCGCCGACATTGAACTCGACGCTATCGAGCGCCACCAGGCCAATGCCCGCCAGACAGAGCAATGCGGCGCCCAAGTTGTAACGAGTGAGCTTTTCGCCGCTTAGGACGTAGCTCGCAAACGGCACGAGGATGCAATAGGTACCCGTCAAAAATGCACTCTTGCCCGCCGTGGTCTGTGCCAGGCCAATCGTCTGCAAACCGTACGCGCCCCACATAAGTGCGCCCATACCAAGTCCGACGATAAGGTTGCGGGCATTAAAGTGCGCGATGATGCGTTTGTGGAAGATGGCGAACATAACCAGCGAAGCCGGAAGAAAACGAATATAGAGCAGTTCGAACACCGGAATGGTGTCGAGCGCATCTTTCATGGTGGTAAAGGAATAGCCCCAGATGACCGCCACCGATAGCAGCAAGACCTTCCAGAAGAACGGGGAACGCGCGCCGGCGCCGCGGGAGGTGCCGCCGGCGCCCAGGTCCTCCCGTGCGACAGGGCTATCGGGCATGTTTTCGATTTCGTTGGCAGCGTATTGGGCCATGGAACATCCTCACACTCAATCTGGGCGTGGTGTCCGCACGCGTATGGCTGCGTGCCGCCTCATGGTCAAATAAAAACGGGGCGCACCGGACCCCCGGCACGCCCCGCTACTGTAGCAACAACCAAGCAGCCCACGCAATTCACTACGCTAAAGCGTCTTGTTCCGCCGTTCTACCGAAAGGCGGGCCCGGCCGGGGCTGATTCCGT
>UQNB01000117.1 GCA_900542235.1 uncultured Collinsella sp. | reverse complement strand
CGGAGTGCATCGCAAAACAAAAACCACCACAAAGGTGCCTGTCCCCTTTGTGGCGGTTTAAGGTGGCGTGGGCGGTTAGGCCTGGAAGGTATCGCGGTCGGGGGCGAAGGACTGCATGGCCGCGATGGTGCGGTCAAAGAGCTCGGTGAGCTCCCAGCCCAACATCTCGGCGCCCTGCGAAATCACGTCGCGCGAGCAGCCGGCGGCAAAGCGCTTGTCCTTAAACTTCTTCTTGAGCGACTTGGTCGTAAAGTCCATAACGCTCTTGCTCGGGCGCATGATGACTGCAGCGCCGATCAGGCCGGTGAGCTCATCGCAGGCAAACAGGATTTTTTCCATCTGCAGCTCGGGTTTGGGCAGCGAGGTGTTGAAGTCCGACGTGTGCGTCTGGATGGCGCGAATGAGCTCGGGAGACGCACCTTCGCCCTTAAGAATCTCGGCAGCATAGATGGTGTGGTTCATGGGGTCGTCCTCATGCTCCTCCCAATCCAAGTCGTGCAGCAGGCCGACGATGCCCCAAAACTCCTCGTTCTCGGGGTCGAACTCGCGCGCAAAGTAGCGCATGGTGCCCTCGACCGTCTCGCCATGGGTGATGTGGAACGGGTCTTTGTTGTGCTCGTTAAGCAGTTCAAACGCGCGGTCGCGGGTGATTCCGGCGGAAAGCGGCTCTGCCATAGGAGACTCCTTGTGCTCGTGGGTAACGATAAGAATGAATACTACTAGAACAAGAAAACCACCACAAAGGTGCCTGTCCCCTTTGTGGTGGTTTTTGGCGCGGTTGGGTTAGTTGAGGGCGGCTTGGGCTAGGCGGGCTTCGGCGTCCTCCTCGGTGACGCCCAAGGCCACGGCGAACTCCTCGATGGAGCGGCGCTTGGCTTCCTTGAGTACGCGCATGTAGTAGGAGCTGGGCTTTTTATCAGCTTCCTCGGCCTGGCGAATGCGGTGCATCATGGTCTTTGCCACGCGGACCGTCTCGGGCGCACCCAGCTTGAGCTGCTGCTTAAAGTGCGTCTCCTCAAGTGAGCTGTTGCGCTCGGTGAAGGTGTCGCACTCCAGCTCGTCATAGTGGCTCAGCAGGTGCTCGGCATCTTGCTGAGAGATGGCGGCGTGCAAACGATCGGCCTGCGCCACGGGGTACATGAGGATCGTCTGCGCATGTCCCTGCTTGGTCTCGAGCAGCAGCATGGGCTGCGGCGTGTCGTCCCTAAAACCGACGACGGTGCAGACTCCCTGACCCGGATGAATGACGTGTTGACCGATTGAGAACATGCTACCTCCAACTTATACGAATTTACGTATGTCTAGAATAACACGCTGACGTACGCAAATTCTCACTTTATGCAGGAAAAGCACACAACTCCGATAGGTAAGAGTATTCGATAACAGACGCAGCTCATTCACACCTTTATGCATTTTCAACGCCTGCATAATCTGCAGGCAGACCGGCATCTTTGAGTGACTCCATACAAGCTGTAGTCAATTTTGTGCATATGCAATATCGATTGGCTTTACCCTGCGACAGTGCCCGTCGCTTGTGATAGAGTGCTACAAACTCTGGCTTTTGCCCTACGAGTGACCAAGAGCTCGGGGGCTTTAACACAAGGAGGATCTATGCCCGAGAAGATTGAAGAGCTGGTACGCGCTGCGCTTGCTGCGGCCCAGGAGGCCGGCGACCTTTCCGCATTTGAACTTGACGATTGCGCCATCGAGCGACCGGCTGACACTTCTCATGGCGAGTGGACCTCCACCATGGCCCTGAAGTCCGCCAAGCTGGCCCACTGCGCCCCGCGTAAGATCGCCGAGGCCATCGTTGCCCATATGCCCGAGGACCCCGCGATCGAGAAGGTCGAGATCGCAGGCCCCGGCTTCATCAACTTCTACCTCTCCGTCGCCGTCAAGAATGCCATCTTTGGCGAGGCTCGCGAGAAGGGCATGGACTTCGCTAAGTCCAACGTCGGTGGTGGCCTGAAGACCCAGGTCGAGTTCGTCTCCGCCAACCCCGTCGGCCCCATGCACATCGGCCACGGCCGCTGGGCCGCGCTGGGCGACTCGCTCTGCCGTGTTATGGACCACGCCGGTTACGACATCCAGCGTGAGTTCTACATCAACGACCACGGCTCTCAGATGAACACCTTCGGCAACTCCATCAGCACGCGCTATATGCAGCTTGCCGACATCATCGCCAAGCAGGGCGTGGATATCGACGAGGCTCACAAGCTGCTGATCGCCGACCGCGACGCCTTTGTTGCCGACGAGAACGACGAACACCCTGAGACCCATCCGTATCAGGACAACTTTGCCGAGACCTTGGGCAAGGACTCCTACGGCGGCGACTACATCATCGACGAGGCTGCCGAGTTCTGGCGCACCGACGGCGACAAGTGGGTCAACGCCGATCCGCAGGAGCGCATGGAGAGCTTCCGCGAGCGCGGCTACGTGAAGATGGTCGACAACATGCGCGACCTCTGCCACGCCGTCAATTGTGACTTCGATCGTTGGTACTCCGAGCGTTCGCTGTACGTGAAGGACACCGAGGGCGAGACCGCCGGCACCTCTGCCGTCGACCGCGCTTTTGAGAAGCTCGACAAGATGGGCTACCTCTACACCAAGGACGGCGCCCTGTGGTTCCGCTCCACCGACCTGGGCGATGACAAGGACCGCGTCCTGATCAAGTCCGACGGCGAGTACACCTACTTCGCCTCCGACGTTGCCTATCACTGGGATAAGTTCCAGCGCGTCGACCACGTCATCGACATCTGGGGCGCCGACCACCACGGCTACATCGAGCGCGTCCGCTGCGTCTGCGACGCTCTGGGTTACCCCGGCAAGTTTGAGGTTCTGCTGGGCCAGCTCGTCAACCTGCTGCGCAACGGCAAGCCCGTCCGTATGTCCAAGCGTAAGGGCACCATGGTGACCCTTCAGGAGCTCGTCGACGAGGTCGGCTCCGATGCCGCTCGCTACACGCTCATCTCCAAGAGCTCCAACCAGATGGTCGACTTCGATATTGAGGCCGTTAAGAAGCGCGACAACTCCAACCCGGTCTATTACGTGCAGTATGCTCACGCCCGCGTGTGCTCCATCCTGCGTCGTGCCGCTGACGTTACGCCCGAGCAGGCTGACGAGATGGGCATGAAGGCCGTTGCCGCCAAGGCCATCGGTGAGAACGTCGATTACTCGCTGCTGACCGACCCGACCGAGCTCGCCCTTTCGCGTAAGCTCAACGAGCTCACCGACCTCATCGCCAGCTGCGCTCGCGACCGCGCTCCGTTCCGTCTGACGCACTTTGCCGAGGAGCTCGCCGGCGACTTCCACAGCTTCTATGCTGCCTGCCAGGTGCTGCCGAGCGAGGGCCGTCCCGTCGACCCCGAGCTTTCGCGTGCCCGTCTGGCCGCTTGCGACGCCGTCCGCGTGACGCTCGCCCTGGTTCTCACCCTCGTTGGCGTTTCCGCTCCCGAGCAGATGTAATCTGCGAGTTATTTGACCGTACAGACTTGGTTTAACTAAGCCTTGAAAGCCCGATCTCCCACTGAACTGCGTCCCAAATCTTGGACGCCCTAAATAGCGACTAGGCCGCGAGGGCCT
>UQNB01000116.1 GCA_900542235.1 uncultured Collinsella sp. | reverse complement strand
AACAGTCCGAGCAGCATCATTACCAACAAAAGAAAACCCTTAGTTCTTTTCATCTATATCCCCAACGTCTCTCGACATTTGTATATCGTGACTACTTTAGATCTATATGGCCAATTCGAGCCCTCACCAGGGCAATTGTTGCAGCTGGGTTTCTTTTCATTAAAATTTCACTTTGGTAAATCCCCGCCCCTAAGCATTAAACCCGAAGTCCACCGAGTTGACGAAAAAACAGAAAGCCCCGCCAACCGTAATTCCCCTAGGGAAACACGGTTGGCGGGGTACTAGCATGATTTCCCTGGGGGAATCATGCCATCAGACGAACAGCTCAGCCGAGCAGTGCGCTACTCCTCCCAGTAAGCGTCTGCAAGCAGCTTAAAGCAGATCTTCTTGACCGGCTGCGCGCCATCGCCCGGGAACTCGAGCGTGGGCATGTGAGGCTCGCCGGCAACAAACAGCGCAAACTTGTCGTCAGCAAGGTCGCCGGCGATCGAAGCGTCGGAATCGACCAGATCGTAGTCGTCCTTCTCGTCAAACTCCTGGACCAGCGTCAGGCTACCCGTAGCGACCTTAAAGGCCTCGCGACCCTCGACGTCAATCTGCAGGTCGTGATAGCGCTGATGCGTCTCATAGTGAGCCTCGTCCTCGGGACGCGTCGTGGGAGCCATGACGTTCGCAAAGACCTTGTCGCCCAGAATCGGATGGCTGCCGACCTCGAGCTCCGCCGGGTCGTTCTCCTCGAGCCAGTCAATCAGCACGTCGAGGCCCTTGAGCATTCCGCGGTATTCCTCGATATCGCCCAGTGCACCGTAAATCATCTAAATCCCCTCTCGGATCGTTTCTTTGGCGGCTACTCGGCAAACGCATTACCGACGCTGTTGCCACCCACATGCGTCTCGACCAGGGTAAGGTCGGGATTGAACACGACAGTGTCGGCGTCGCGCCCCGGCATAATGCTACTGCACCTGTCGTCGACATGAGCTAGCAACCGATGCCGGGGCCGCAGCACAAGCTCCTACAGCTCGGTCACGACAACGCCGTTGTAAACCTCGTCCCAACGATCCATAACCAAGTGGCCAGTCATGGGATCCATGGCATTGAGCTTGCCGCAGGTGTTGGCGGTACGCAGCACCGTCTCGTCGTCGGCGCCGGCAGCAATCGCATGTGCGAAGCCGGCAATGGTCGAATCGCCAGAGCCCGTAGCGTTAACGGCGGGGATATCGGGGGTCTTGGCGCGGAACGCACGGCCATTGTGGAAGCCAACTGAGCCGGCAGCGCCCATGGATACGACGACCCAGGGGATATCGGAGAAGCGGGCGTCAGAGGCGAGCGCGGAACGGAGCTCGTCCACATCGTCGGTGGTAAAGCTCGTGCCCAGAAGGCCGTTAATTTCGGTCAGGTTAGGCTTAACCAGCTCAGGCTTGACCTCGGACTTGAGCGCAGCCTCAAGCGAGGCACCCGAGGTATCGAGCAGCACCTTGGCGCCGGCGTTCTCGGCAATGCCCGTGATCTTGGCGTAGTAGTCCGCCTCGACGCCGCGGGGCAGCGAACCCGAGATGGTAACGACATCGGCCTTGCTCGCAAGCTCGGCGAACTTGGCGGTAAAGGCATCGAGTTCCTCGGGGGCAATCGTCGGGCCGCTCTCGAGCAACTCGGTCTGGTTGCCAGCATGAAGGATATTGAGACAGATGCGAGTCTCGCCCTTGATGGGCACAAAATCATTCTTAATGCCGTTGGCATCCATGAGCTCGGCCATATAGGCGCCCATATGACCACCAAGCAGGCCGGTTGCCACAACATCGTCGCCCAGCTGGCCCAGGACGCGGGCCACGTTGAGGCCCTTACCGCCGGCGGTCTTTTCGGGCGTCACGCGGTTGACGTCGTCGATAATGAGCTCATCGAGCTGATAGCGCGTATCGACGGACGGGTTCATCGTAACGGTGAGGATCATTTCTAGCTCCTTATCTCGCAGGCTCCTTATGCCTTGCAAAACGAATTGGCTACATGCGACTACAGAATCTCGATCGTGAACGAGCGCACGATGGTTTCTTTGGGCTTGGCGATAAGACAGCCGCGCTTGTGCTCAAGCACGTCGTCCTCATCGGAGCAGGTCGAAAGGCCGCCCCAGGGTTCAACTGCCACAAAATCGCCCTCGGGCTTGCTCCACACAATGAGATATGGGAAGCCCCCAAAGCTCAGGCGGACGCCCTTGTCCTCGCCCTTCTTGGAAAGCGTGACCTGACGGCTCTCGAGCACGTCAAAGATGGTCTCCGCAAAATCGAAGAGCTCATGCGACAGAGGCAGCGTCTTTCCCACCATAGGGTTCTTGGAACGATTGACCACGTCAATCAATCCCGTCGAGGGAACGGCGGTGCAAAGCTCCGCAGCCTCGTCCTTCTCAAAGCGCAGCTCGTAGTCCGTATAGGACTCACCCTCATCGAGCGGACACCTAAAGCCGGGGTGTCCACCGATAAAGAACGGCATGTCCTCGGTGCCCTCGTTGGTCACCTCATAAGTGACACGCACGGCGGCGTCCTCGAGCGTATAGCGAGCGACAAGTTTAAACGGATACGGATAATCGCTCAGCAATGCAGCGTTATCCTCGGATGCCAGGCACATAGCCAGCTCGTTTGCGCTTTGACTCAACAGCTTCCACTCCTGCTTGCGCGCAAAGCCGTGGCGGGCGAGCTTCACATGATGCCCGGCAAACGTCATGGCGCTGTTATCGCGCAAACCTCCGCAAATCGGGAAGCAAATCGGTGCCTGGCCGGACCACACGGCGGGATCGCCCTGCCACAAGTACTCGCGACCTCCAGCCTCAATCGAGGTAAACGAGCCGCCGGCCGTGGAGACCTTGATAGAAATCGAATCGTTGGAGAGAGCGTATTCCATTGTCCATCCTTTCGAACAACTGCTTTTTGCTCGCAAGAACCCGTCTCGGCCCTGACCAAAGGACAAACCCGCACGTTCATCGATGCGTCCGGTTTCCCAGCCATGCAACGGGGTACCATACAGACATTGATGCAATTACAGCTGAAAGGCCTTCTTATGCGAACCATCATCCTTTATGCCTCACGCCACCACGGCAATACGAAAAAGCTCGTGGACGCCATCGTCGAGGCGCACCCCGAAATCGATACCCTCGACGTGAGGTCACTCGGTAAAAACGAGTACCCCGACCTGCACGAATATCATCTGATCGGCGTCGCCACGGGCATCTATTACTCCGAGATCGACAAAGATATGGCGCGCGTGCTCACGAACGTACTGCAGCCGCAGGACAAGGTGTTTGGCCTTATGACCTACGGTGGCAAAAACAAGTGGTACGGCAAGGATATCGATGGCATCTGCCGCATGAGGCAGGCCATCTTTATGGGCGTCTACGGCTGTCCCGGCTTTGATACGTGGGGGCCGTTCAAACTCACCGGCGGCGTCCAGAAGGGACACCCGACCGCTGAGGAAATTAAGGGCGCCGTCGACTTCTTCGACAAGATCGAAGACGAGTATGGCGACATCATCGTCGAAGAGTACGCCAAGCGCGAGAAGCGTCTAGCATACGAAAAGGAGCATCCCGCGGGGGGTCTTGTGGCCGGCGTCAAGCGCACGGCAAAGAAGATCGTTAACAAGCTGTAACTGTTAAGGTGCTTTTGAGCGTTTAACCCATACGGCGGGTCCGAGCAGATT
>UQNB01000115.1 GCA_900542235.1 uncultured Collinsella sp. | reverse complement strand
CACCAAATTTGCATCAGCCCCAGAACATGTTTGAGAACTGTGCCTGGAGTATGTGTTGGTAGGCCCCGAATCGGTGTTGCCTCCCGGCGCATTCCGCAGGGGGAGCGATATTTTGCAGCACGAAGTGCGTAGCAAAATATCGCCCATGCCCGAGGACGCGCCGGGAGGCAACACCGATTCGGGGCCGGGCATACGGATTTACCTGCGCATTTACAAATTCGTAAACTTTTTTGAAAAAAGTGCTTGCACAGTTCTCGAATCATAGGTTATTATCTTCCTCGTTGAACGCGCGGGTCCAAAAAACGAACCGCGAATCAACAATATAGCATGTCGGAGTGGCGGAATTGGCAGACGCGCTAGCTTGAGGTGCTAGTGACCGCTTTTTGGTCATGCGGGTTCAAGTCCCGCCTCCGACACCATCGCATTTGAGAAGCCTCTTCGGAGGCTTTTTTGTTACCGATAGACGGTGGGGTCCACGATGGAAACGCTTGAACGCAATGAGTGGGCAGACGTTGCCCAACTAGTCGAGATCACGAGCGATGCTGTCATTATCTGCGAGCTCGACGGAACCATTCTGCATGTGAATAATCGCTTACTTGGTTTGATGTGCGAGGAACGCGCCGACGTCATCGGTGGAGATGTTAAAGACGTCCTGTACTCGTCCGCTTTTGAGCGTGCGACGGAACATCGTCTGCCATTTGAAACTGATGGCTCAGAGAACCAACTGATGCTCAAACTGAGTGACGGCTCTTTCATTCCCGTCTTGGTTCGTGCGGGCTCCGTAACGCCTCCACGCATCTTTGGGCGCCGCGCGCCACGTGTCCTGGTGGCGCTTCACAGTATTGAGGAACAGTATTCTCACGACCGGCAACTCAAGCGTGCGTTATCGGAGCTTAGAGTGGCGAACAAGCGTCTCTCTGGCACGCTCTCGGTCATTATGAGCACTGTGGGCTCCGATGAGTTACCCAGCCTGCTTGATACCGTTTTGAACCAGCTTGTAGGAACGCTCGATGCTTCGGGTGCTGCTATCTATTTTTCTGAGAGCGGCGGCTTTAAGCTTCGCGGTGTTTCCAAGGAGCTGCTCGACAGCTACCTGCCCGAGTTTTTGCCGTATGGCGCTGGCATTCCGACGTATG
The DNA here is from genome assembly GCA_900542235.1 of uncultured Collinsella sp. Lineage (GTDB taxonomy): Bacteria > Actinomycetota > Coriobacteriia > Coriobacteriales > Coriobacteriaceae > Collinsella. The sequence goes on along the minus strand of UQNB01000115.1, from coordinate 2,673 downwards.
TTCTTCGCGAGTCGCGTGCCTGTCGCTTGTCGATTCAACAGGACCTTGAGGGCGATAAGGCCGCCTCCGGTATGTTCATGGACCTGGATAATCGTTCTAAGCACCTGTTGCGCATGCAGGATATGCCTCCGTACCGCAGTGAAATCTGTCTTCCCGTTTTTTACGGTACGCAGATCCTTGGCGTGCTGGAAGTTGGTTGGAAACGCCCCCAGGCACCGCTCGCCTATGACGTTAATGTGCTCGAGGTCATTTGCGATTACCTGTCTATCCAGCTGGTCGGCATGGCATCGAGCCTTCGCTCCCGTCGCACGGCCGAGCTTGGCCGCTCGCTCAATGTCTTGCGGGATGAGTTGTTTACCTTTCTAGACGATTCCGCCGCGGCTACCCAGGCGGTATCGTCCGAGATCTGCAATATGCTCAACTGCCATTTTTGCCCTATTGAGTATGACGCCAGTCTGGATTCCTACGTCATAGATTTTGAAGGCGGCAGTCGCGTTGCTTTGCCGGACGATCCCGAGAAGCTTTTCTTTTCCACGACGGCGCCAGCGGCACGTTTGGGGGCTGCCCCTGATGGCTTTGAGGCATCTGTTTTGGGCGGCACGAGTGCCGAGGACCTTAAACACGTCCGTATAACTCGCGTTGACGAATCGATGCCTATGGGAGGCTGGCTTAGAGCGCATGGCCTGCCTTGTCAGGGTCTCTACGTCGACGCCGGCATCGAGGCGGGGCGCCCACGCCCTGAGGGCGATGGCAAGCACAGTAACGACGCAATCGTTCCTGCTTCTGTTGCGAAGGGGCCGACGACGCGTGCGCTGCTGCTTCGTGATGGTAGCCAAGAGCCGATTGATGATCTTGAATATGACTACTTGGTGCACTTGGCTCATGACTTTGAACTGATCTATGAAGGCGAATCTCAAAAGCGTGAGGAGCGCCATATCGCTCAGACCCTCCAGATTGGCATGAGAAATTCACTGGGGGATGTTCCGGGAATCGCCGCCGATTCGGTGTACCTGTCGGCCACGAACTCGGCGTTGGTCGGCGGCGATTTCTATACGCTCATCCGTCTTCCCGACGATTGCGCCGTCATGATTCTGGGCGATGTGTCTGGCAAAGGCATTGAGGCTGCATCGATGTCCGCGCTCGTCAAGACGGCCCTGACGGCATATGCCTGGGAGGGCGCTGGACCGGCCCGCATGGCACGCTCCCTTAACAGCATGCTCATGGGCTTTTCGAGGGTCGAGACGTTCGTGACGGCCTTTATCGCCAAGATTGACCTTAAAGCCGGACGCGCAACGTATTGTTCGGCGGGCCATCCTCCGACCATGGTCATCAGGCCAGAGTCGATGCCGCTGGGTGGCGGCGAGGCCCGTGGGGGGGAGGTCGAGCTGCTTGGATGCCAATCGGGGGTAATCGGTGCCTTTGAGAGCATGGTATACGAGACAGGCGTGTTTACGTTCGCTCCTGGTGACATGCTATTTATGTACACCGACGGAACAATCGAAGCGCGTGACCGCTCGGGTGCTTTCTTTGGCGAGCAGCGCCTTCGCGACCTTCTGCTCTCTGTCTCGGGTGAGGGCGTGTCGGGCATTTGCGGCAAGGTCTTGGGCGAGCTTGACCGATTTACCGAATCGGCGCTGGACGATGACATTGCATTGGTGTCCCTTGAGTTTTTACGGGGTCGTTCATAGACGACGCTGGGCGGGCTGAATCCGTACGGTTGGGGAAACGAATGCATCGAGTGGGCTTTTTTGGGGAACCATGGTCGTATGAATGAGTGGAATGACATAGCGGTTTTGACGCCACCAGGCGATATCGACATCGCCACGGTGCCTGCGCTGCGTCGGCGGTTGGATGCTTTGATTGGCCGCGGCGTGCGTCGTGTCGTCATCAACTGTCAGGCTGTTAGCTTTATCGATTCGACGGGCCTGGCATTCCTGCTTACGCGCGCTCGTGAGCTCATGAGGCGAGAAGGCCTGCTTTCGCTCGTCAATGCATCAGGTGAAGTTGTTCGCTTTTTGGAGATTGCTCGTCTTGTCGATATCCTTCATGTCGCGGGGCCGGCACGGGAGTCTATTCCCGCCATTCCGGTGGGGGAGCTGCCTCGCTGGAGTAAGAGCGTCGAGGTCCGTCAGGGTATCGAGAATCTTCCATACTACCGACATCGTATCGCCGAACTCCTTGAATCGCTTCCGTTGCGCCGTGACGAGCGCTACGATGTCGCATTGGCGTCGGGGGAGGCGCTGGGTAATGCCTATGACCATGCGGGCGGTATCGGGTGCGTCCTGACGGTTCAGGCCTATAGCGATCGCGTTGTGGTTGAGGTGCTTGATCGAGGTGCCGGCTATTCTATCGATGAAACGAGCGAACCGGTCGCATCAGAGGAGCGCGGCCGTGGTATCAAGCTTATGCGTATGCTCGTCGATAACGTGGAGGTTGCTCGTCGTACGGACGGCGCCGGCACGCGCGTGCAGATGGTGAAGCTGTTTAGCGGAGCGCTGGAATCGTGTGCCTAGCCAATCGCTTTAGCGCGTTTAGCTACTAAGAACATGCGGCAGACAAGTTTTTTGAAAAAAGTACTTGCGTCTTTTGGACAACTCGCGTAAATTAATAACCCGCAAGCGGACATGGCTCAGTTGGTAGAGCACAACCTTGCCAAGGTTGGGGTCGCGGGTT
>UQNB01000114.1 GCA_900542235.1 uncultured Collinsella sp. | reverse complement strand
TTTGTGCGTGATGGTATCGTTGTTGGGGCTTTTACTGATTACGGGATGTTGACTTTGGAGTTGTGGATGGTGTCCCAAATGGATTCTACGCTTGGTTTTATTACTGACCAGCTTAAGACGCTGACCTCTATTGCCTCGCCTACGGGCTATACCCGTGCGGCGACTGATTATCTAATGGAAACGTTGCGCGATATGGGCTTTGGCCCCGAGCGCTCCAATAAGGGCAACGTGTTGGTTGAGCTTGGTGGTGAGGGCGAGCCGCTTGTCCTGGCGAGCCATGTCGATACCCTGGGCGCTATGGTGCGCTCCATCAAGGACAATGGTCGCCTGCGTCCCACGACGCTCGGCGGGCATCAGTGGTCTACGGCCGATGGCGAGAACTGTACCGTCTACACACGCGATGGCAATGTCTACACGGGCGTGGTCCTCAATACCGAGCCTTCGGCGCATGTGGCCGATGAGCCGGTCAAGACCATCGAGAAGAACATGGAAATCCTGCTTGACGAGAACGTTGACAGCAAGGACGATGTGCTCGAGCTGGGTATTCAGACCGGCGACATCATCGCTATGGATCCGCGTACCACGGTGACGGAGAGCGGCTACATCAAGAGCCGCTTCCTGGATGACAAGCTGTCGGCGTCGATTCTGCTGGGCCTGGCCCGCGCCGTTGCTGGCGGCGAGGTGACGCTTTCGCGCAAGGTGTCGCTGCTCTTTACCGTGTACGAGGAGGTTGGCCACGGCGGTGCCTTTGTGCCGGCCGACACGCGCGAGATGATCAGCGTTGACATGGGCTGCGTGGGCGACGACTTGGGCTGCACCGAGCGCATGGTGTCGATTTGCGCCAAGGATTCGGGCGGCCCCTACAACTACGATCTGGTGACCACACTGTCCAATATTGCGCGCGAGCTGGAGCTCGATTACGCCATCGACGTGTACCCGCATTACGGTTCCGACGTCGAGGCCACGCTTTCGGCCGGCTATGACATTCGCCATGGCCTGATCGGCCCAGGCGTGTATGCGAGCCACAACTACGAGCGCAGCCACATCGACGGTGTGCGCAACACCTACGAGCTCGTTCGCGCCTGCGTCCAGCGCTAGGGAAGTAGTTTGCGACTCGGCTGACCAATCGCTAAGGCCCGATTTCTCGGGCCTTTTTTCGCCTTAGGTCGTTTAGTATTATGATGTATGTAATATGTTAACTAAACGCGTAAATTACTTAACGAGGTGATGCGGCATATGAATACATCTGAGTACTTATCTATGGGTGATGCCGTCCGCCTGTTGGGCGTTACGAAAGCCCGCATATCTCAACTTGCCGCATCGGGAACGCTCGCGTTCGATATTGTGGGCGGACGGAAGATGGTTGAGTATGATTCTGCGCTCGCATATCAAAAGGTCCGCAAACGTGGACGCCGTCCTGCGGCCGATGTGGGGCGCAAGTTTACGCTGATGTCCGCCGATTACGAGGTTGCGCGTGTTTCGTTTGATCCGACGCGCGAGTTTTCCTTCGAAATCGCCGAGGTACTCGATGCACAGAGGATGCCGTTTGGCACGTGCTCGAGCTCTTCTCCTACGGTGAATAAACGGGAGCTCAACGTGTGGTGGAGCCATCGGTCGGTGCCCGATGTTCGCCCTGGGCTTATCTCGCGCTACCGCGAGCTGGGAATTGTCAACGGCGTTGAGGTGCCGGTTCAGTGTCTGGGTCTCTCGCTTTCGGATTGCTATTGGCTGCGGCCGGCAGAATGCGACGGGCTCGAATGGCGAAACCTCAATTACTTCGAGAATGATTTTGAGCGATCGGCGCCCGAGGGGCGTTCGGGTTGGCTGGAGGGCATCGGTCTTAAAAATCCCGACAACACATCCGAGGGCGAGCTCCCTAAATCGTGGATGATCCGAAACGGCATTCGCGTTTTGGCTAAAGGGTGCGGGATGGACGATCAGCGTCCCTTTAACGAGGCAGTTGCAACGGCTCTACATCGTCGCTTGCTGTCGGAGGGCGAGTTTGTTCCTTACACGGTTGAGCGGATGTTCGATGGCCCTGTGTGTCTGTGCGACGACTTTCTTGACGGCCGCGAGGAATACGTTCCGGCTGTTTACGTTAAGAACGCCCTTGGCGGCCAGCGAGGAAGCTCGACGTACGACCGGTACTGCCGCTACCTTAGCAAGCATGGTGTCGATGAGGCCGCTGTGAGAAGGTCTATGTCGCAGATGATTGTCTGCGATGCCCTTTTGGCCAACAGCGACCGCCATTGGCGAAACTTCGGCATCATCCGCAATGTCGACACCCTGGAGATAAGGCCTGCACCGCTGTTCGATAGCGGCAACTGTCTGTGGTATAACGTGCCAACTGTCGTGCTCGCAGCTGGGGAGTTTGGGTTTGCCGCTAAGCCGTTTGGGCCCAATCCTTCCGTCCAGCTGGCGCTTGCGGACTCACTCGATTGGTTCGACGCATCGCGACTCGACGGATTTGTTGATGAAGCGATCGAGATTCTTTCGCAGAGCGAATGGGCGACGGCGGAGGGTCGACTCGAGGCCATTTGCCGCGGCCTCGAGCGTCGCGTAATCGAGGTTGGTGCCGCTGTTGAGGTACTTCGACACGTGCAGCGATAAACCCGCGGCTACTTAAGTGCGCCGGTCACGGTGCCGCCGCCCAGGACGACGTCGCCGCGATAGACTACAACGGCCTGTCCGGGGGCGATGGCGCGCTGTGGCTCGTCAAAGGTCAGCAACATTTGCCCGTCTTCGTCACGCGTAAGGGTCGCTGCCTGGTCTTTCTGACGGTAGCGGTACTTGGCACCTACGCGAATGCCGCCGGCGCCGAGCTCAGCCTCCATGCGCGTGTCCGGCGCGCTCCAGATCCAGTCGTTGGCCGTGAGCGCCGCGGCGGTCAGATCTTCCGCCTCGCCCAGATGCACAATGTTGTTGGCGGCATCGACGCCCGTTACGTACACGGGATGCGCCATCGCGACGCCCAGGCCCTTGCGCTGGCCGATGGTATAGCGCAGCGCGCCGTTGTGGCGTCCGACCACGCTGCCGTCGCGCCACACAATGTCGCCCGGTGCAGCGGGATGTCCGCACCGACGCTCGATATAGCCCGCGTAGTCGCCGTCAGGAATAAAGCAGATGTCCTCGCTTTCGGCCTTCTTGGCGTTGGCAAAGCCCTGCTCGGCGGCAATGCGGCGCACATCGTGTTCCTTGTCCAGGCCTGCCAGCGGAAAGATCGTGCGCGACAGCCGCTCCTGCGTGAGCGAATACAAAAAGTAGCTCTGGTCCTTTTTGAGGTCTTCGCCGCGGTGCAGCTGCCAGGTGCCATCGGGCGCCTGGCTCGTCTTTGCGTAGTGACCTGTGGCGATGTAGTCGCAGCCCATATCCAGCGCCGCATCCAGCAGCGCGCCAAACTTAATGTGGCGGTTGCAGATGATGCACGGGTTGGGCGTCAGCCCTTCCTGGTAGGCGTTCACAAAGCGCTCGATCACGTTGCGGTCGAAGGTCTGCTGCAGGTCGAGCACATGGTGGGGTATCCCCAGGCGCTCGGCGACGGCCTTTGCATCGGCGATATCGCGGTCGACCTTACTCATGCCTGTTGCGGGATCGGGTGCGGGGCAGGTGAGGCGCATGGTGGCGCCGACACATTCGTAACCCTGGCTTTTGAGCAGATACGCGGTCACGCTGGAATCGACGCCGCCGCTCATGGCGACGAGCACGCGCTTGTTGTGCATGGGGAGGTTCTCCTTGGTGGCATGCGGCCAAAAAAGAAAAGCGGCGCGGGAGGCTGGTTCCGCGCCGCAGACATTGTAGCAAGTTCGGGCGTCCTGTGGGACACCCTGTTGGGATGAGCTCAGGCTGCCAGAAGAGACCTTGATTAGCAACCTCATCCGAACACTTCCCATATTCATCCGAACATGTACGG
>UQNB01000113.1 GCA_900542235.1 uncultured Collinsella sp. | reverse complement strand
CTGCCGCATGCTCGGCCGCGGCCTCGTCGCCAAAGTAGCGCAGCATATATTCGCGCAGGCAGCCGGTGGTATTGCAGTAGCCTTCCATCTGGCTGAGCAGGCGATATCGATTTTGGAGCGCCCACGCGCGTTGCTCGTCGTCGAGCGCCTCGTCGGCCGCATCGCCGCGGTCGATCAAAAAACGACGCATGCGAAAATCGTTGCCGTTCCACAGCAAATGGCAGCTGGCCGGGTCGCCGTCGCGGCCGGCGCGGCCCGCCTCCTGGTAGTAGGCCTCGATGCTCTCGGGCACGTTGTTGTGGATCACGTAGCGCACGTTGGGCTTGTCGATGCCCATGCCAAAGGCGTTGGTGGCGACCATCACCTGAATATCGTCGTCGATAAAGGCGCGCTGGCTTTGGCGGCGGGCGTCGTTGCCCATGCCGGCATGGTAGCGGCCCACGCGAATGCCGCTGGGGCCCAGTGCCTCGGCAAGCTCGCCCGCCAGTGCATCGACGGTCTTGCGCGTGGAGCAATACACGATGCCGCTCTCGCTCGAATGCGCGATCACATAGTCACGCACCCACGCGGTCTTGGCCTTGTCGCCCATCTCCTCGCAGCCAAAGTAGAGGTTCTTGCGATCGAAGCCCGTCACTACCGTCGCGGGGTTTTGCAGGCCGAGCATCTGCTGAATGTCCGCGCGCACGCGCTCGGTCGCCGTGGCGGTAAAGGCCGCCACGATGGGGCGCTGCGGCAGGGAATCGATGAACTCGCGAATCTGCAGATAGGCGGGACGGAAATCCTGGCCCCACTGGCTCACGCAGTGGGCCTCGTCAATGGCCACGAGCGGCACGCCAATGCCGCTGTCTGCCGCGGCCTCCTGTGCAAAGGCTATAAAGCGCGGCTCGAGCAGGCGCTCGGGCGCCACATACATTAGCTGGTAGCGGCCCTCGCGCGCCCGCTTGAGCACGGTGTTTTGCTGGGCCGGAGTAAGGCTGGAGTTGAGATAGCTGGGTCGCGCGCCCGCCGCGAGCAGCGCACGGGTCTGGTCCTCCATAAGGGAGAGCAACGGACTCACCACAAAGGTGATGCCGGGCAGCATGAGCGCGGGCACCTGGTAGCAAATGGACTTGCCGGCGCCTGTGGGCATAACACCCAGCGCATCGCGACCGGCAAGGATCGCATCGACCATGCGGTCCTGCCCCGGACGAAACGAGGTGTAGCCAAAATAGGCGCCGAGCGTGTCGAGCGCCATCTGCTGCATGCTATCGGTCATGGTTTCCTAACGTCCAAGTCATCTGCCGCCGATTATACGCCGCCACGCGGACCGGTGGCGCACGGCTGCCGGCCACGGGCGGCGCAATCCGAAAGGAACGAGCGTGGATTTTTGGACACTTTCCGGATGAGCGTGGATAATCTCCCACTTTGAGGCCGTAACCGAGCCAAAAACGGGAGATTTTCCACGCTCATTCTGCAGATTGCCGCTCTGGCGGGCTTGCGGCGTCGACCGGTCCGCCGTTCGTCAGAACGGCGGAACCAAAGGCGCAGCGTCGAGCCGTTGCGCGGTTTGGAAAACCGCGCAACTAGAGCTACATCACCATGACGTAGCGGCTGCCCACGTAGTACTGCTTACCCATCAGGACCGGCTCGCCATTGGGGCCGATAAAGCCGGCACGCAGGTTGAGCAGTGGATCGTGCGGAGCAATGCCCAGCTCAGCCGCCTGCTCGGCATTGGCGCGAACGGCCTCGACCGTGCGGTAGCCAACCGAGACAATCGGCGTTCCGCCAACACGCTCGACCTCGGCAAAAATCGACTTGTCCTCAAGGTCGGCTGTCAACAGTTCACGGTAGGCGTCAAACGGCACAAAGACGTTCTCCTCAAAGATGGGCTCGCCGTCGGCCGTGCGCACGCGCTTGATATGCAGCAGCAGCGCGCCCTTCTGCAGGCCAAAGAACTCCATCTCTTTTTGGCGCGCCGGAACAATCTGGCGATCGACCACATGTGCACCGGCCTTCATGCCATTGTCGGCACACAGCGCGGTAAACGTCTGCAGCGTCGAGGCGTGGAACTGACGGTTGATGTGCGGCGTGGAAACAAAGGTGCCGCGGCCCTGCTGCTTAACCAGGTAGCCATCGGAGCACAGCTCCTCGACGGCGCGGCGCACCGTAATGCGGCTCACCTCGTACTGCTCGGCTAGCTCGAGCTCGGACGGAATACGCTCCTTGGGTGCATAAACACCTTTCTCGATCGCATCCTTGATTTCGTCGTAAATCTGCTGGTAAAGCGGTGCATTTTTGGTCGCAGGCATATCTGATCACTCCTATCATAATATCGAAATTACTAATACGTATATAACGTCTAGCTCTATGTTACATCATAACGACAAAACGATACACCCTGCCTACCAAAAAGCGACAGGTCTATTTTGGTAGGTTTTATCTGGTCAAACGAGAGCCCCTCGAAAGCAACGGGGCTTTCGGGGGGCTCATTCGAATGGGCTGCGCTTGACCGGCAAAAAGCCAAAACCCTACTTGCCGTCATCCTGCTGCAGGCTGTCCTGCTCGCTGAGGCGCGCCTGCCTGCTGGCCATGCGCGCGGGCTTGTCGGGATCGGGTACGGCCGTGGGCATGGGCTCGTCAACATGACCGCCCCACCAGCCGCCCACAAAGTTGAGCGTGTGGAACACATTGATCACGGCGCCGGGATCAATGTCGCACACCAGCTTGATAATGTCTTGGCTCTCGTAGGTCGAGACAACGGCGTGCAGCAGATACATATTTTCGCGGCTATATCCGCCAATGACCTCGGCGCAGCTAATGCCGTGCTGAAAATGGTCAACATAGGCGGTCATGACCTCGTCGGCCTTGCGCGTCGTGATCTGCAGCGTCACACGGTCGTAGCGACGATAGAAACTGTCGATGGTCTTGGTCGAAATAAACTGAAACACGATGGAGTACGCCGCATTGTCCCAGCCAAATATAAAGCCAAAGATCGCCAGGATAAAGCAGTTGAAACCAAAGATGACGCCCCAAATGGTCTTGCCCGTGTGGTTGGAGACCCACAGCGCGATAAAGTCGGTGCCACCGGTAGATGCGCCGGACTTAAGCGCGATGGCAGCGCCCAGACCCGAGACCACGCCGCCAAAAATGATGAGCATGATCTTGTCACCCAAAAACGGCGCGAAGTGAAAGACGTTGAGGAACAGCGACGAGAGCACGACCTGCATCATCGAGAAGATGACGAAACGCTTGCTAATGCCGCTCCAGCATAGGAGCGCCACGGGGATGTTGAGCGCGAGCATACCGAGCGAGATGTCGATGTGAACGCCGCCGAGCGAGGTAACGCGATCGAGCAGGACCGCGACGCCGGTAAGGCCGCTCGGAAGCAAGTCGGCGGGCCGAATGAACGCCTGGATCAGAAATGTCTGGAGAACGGCGGAAATTGCGACCGCCACGGCAGTAATGGTGCGGCGGACGATGGTGAGGCGGCCGAGCACGAGCACTCGGTCCGTGAGCTGATCGATGGCGTTCGCCACGCAGGCTCCTTTCGAAGGCAGATGTGGTTGTGGGGCATGCCGGCGATTGTAGCATGGAGCGACAGAGGGCGCTTCAATTCACCCTCTCTCGACAACCATCAGAAGGACCGTGAGGCCGCTCAAAAGAAAAACGCCGTGAAGAGAGCGATCCCTTCACGGCGAATTCGGCATTTGCCCAAATAAAACCTGCCAAAATGAACTGCATCCCATTTCTTGGACTTTGAAATTAAGGTTCGAGAAAAGGGAGGCATCGGAAATGCCCCGCAGGAAGAAGGCAAGATACGGTCGCGAGATGAGGGCACGCGCCGCCGACCTGTTCGAGGCCGGCCTCGGCTTCGAACTCGCGGCCAAGAAGCTCGACGTTCCCGCCCCGGCGGTGAGAAAATGGCTCTACGCGTACCGGGCAACCGGGAGGAAGGGGCTGATCGGGATGGGCGAGAGCCGCAGGACCTACGACATGGAGACCAAGCTCGCCGTCGCGAGGGCCGTCGTGGACGAGGGGATGCCGCGGTCGGAGGCGATGGCCCGCTTCGGCATCGCC
>UQNB01000112.1 GCA_900542235.1 uncultured Collinsella sp. | reverse complement strand
ATGACGATGATCCCCCACCGGGGAATCGCCCTCCCCCCCCCCCGCCCGCCACAACGTGGTCGCCTACGACTGCGGTGTGAAGCGCGGCATCCTGGAGGGCCTGGTCCGCGCCGGCTGCGACCTTACCGTCGTGCCGTGGGATACGCCCGCGAGTGAGGTGCTCGACATGAATCCCGACGGCGTCTTTTTGTCCAACGGCCCCGGCGACCCCGATGCCGTGGTGGAGACCTACGAGCAGGTGCAGCAGCTGATCGACAAGGTGCCGGTCTTTGGTATTTGTCTTGGTCACCAGATGATCAGCTTGGCCTGCGGCGCCCAGATGGAAAAGCTTAAGTTCGGTCACCGCGGTGGCAACCAGCCGGTCATGAACCTGGTAAGCCGTCGCGTGGAGATCACCGCACAAAACCATGGCTTTGGCCTGCTGTTCCCCAGCTTGGGCAAGCTTGTCCCCGAGCTTTCCGGCGGCGAGACCGAGCATGCGGCCGATGGAGATCTGCGCGTCTGGGTGCGCCGCGGAATCGCGCCGGTCGTGATGAACGAGCGCTTCGGCCGCATTCGCCTAACACATGTGAACCTCAACGACGGCACCGCCGAGGGCGTCCAGCTGCTCGACGCCCCGTGCTTCTCGGTCCAGTACCACCCCGAGGCCTCGCCTGGCCCCACTGATGCCCACTATCTCTTTACCGCCTTTACGCGACTCATGGACGGCGAGGAGAACTACCTGGACATCGACACCGCGAAGGACCGTCTGGCTGGCTGGAATTTCGCCGAGACCGCCGCGACCGAGACCGAGGAGAACTAACATGCCGAAACGTACTGACATCAAGCGTATCCTCGTTATTGGTTCGGGCCCCATCGTTATTGGCCAGGCATGTGAGTTCGACTACTCCGGCGCCCAGGCCTGCAAGGTGCTCAAGGAGGATGGCTTTGAGGTCATCCTGGTCAACTCCAACCCGGCGACCATCATGACCGACCCGGGCTTGGCCGACCGCACCTATGTCGAGCCCATCACCGCCGAGTTTATCGAGCGCGTGATCAAGAAAGAGCGCCCGGACGCGCTGCTGCCCACGCTGGGCGGCCAGACCGGTCTGAACGCCGCCGTCGAGTTGGCAAAGGACGGCACGCTCGACAAGTACGGCGTCGAGATGATCGGCTGCGACCTTGCCGCCATCGAGCGCGGCGAGGACCGCAAGCTCTTTAACGAGGCCATGGCCGAGATTGGCCTGGAGGTCGCGCGCTCGGGCTATGCCTACAGCGTGGCAGACGCCGAGGCCATCGCCGAGCGCGTGGGATATCCCTGCGTGCTGCGTCCGAGCTTTACCTTGGGCGGCGCCGGTGGCGGCATCGCACATACTCACGAGGAGCTCGTCTCCATCGTGAGCCAGGGCCTCGAGCTCTCGCCCGCCCACGAGGTGCTGGTCGAGGAGTCCATCGAGGGCTGGAAAGAGTATGAGATGGAGGTCATGCGTGATCACGCCGGCAACGGCATCATCGTGTGCTCCATCGAGAATCTCGACCCCATGGGCGTGCATACCGGCGACTCCATCACCGTGGCGCCGGCGCAGACACTAAGTGACCTTGAGTACCAGCGCATGCGTGTCGCGTCGCTTGCCATTCTGGAGAAGATCGGCGTCGAGACCGGTGGCTCCAACGTGCAGTTTGCCGTGAACCCCCAGACCGGCCGCCTGATCGTCATCGAGATGAACCCGCGCGTGAGCCGCTCGTCCGCACTGGCCTCCAAGGCCACGGGTTTCCCCATCGCCAAGGCCGCCGCGCGCCTGGCCGTGGGCTATACGCTCGACGAGATCGTCAACGACATCACCAAGGCCACGCCCGCCTGCTTTGAGCCCACGACCGACTACTGCGTGGTCAAGGTGCCGCGCTTTGCCTTCGAGAAGTTCAAGGGTACCGACCCCACGCTTACCACGCGCATGAAGGCCGTGGGCGAGATTATGGCGATCGGCCGCACCTTTGAGGAGGCCTTCGGCAAGGCCATGCGCTCACTGGAGGACGGTCACCAGGGCATCTGCGCCGGTGGCAAGGAGGGTGCCGACAAGCTGAGCGACGATGAGCTCGCTCAGGCCGTGGCAACCCCGACCGAGCACCGCATCTTCTTTGTGGTCGAGGCCCTGCGCCGTGGCTGGGACATCGCCCACATCCATGCCATCTGCGGTATCGATCTGTGGTACCTCAACCGTATCAACGACATGGTGCAGGTCCAGGAGAGCATCCGCGGCCTGCGTGTGGAGGATATCGACGCCGACGCGATGCGCCTGCTCAAGCAGTACGGCACGAGCGACGCCGAGATTGCCGCGCTGACCGGCTCGGACGAGCGCTTTGTGCGCGCCTATCGCAAGGGTCTGGGCGTGGTTCCCAGCATGAAGACGGTCGATACCTGCGCTGCGGAGTTCTCGAGCGCCACGGAGTACCACTACAAGACCTACGAGAACATCTACCGCACGAGCCCGGATGCCAAGAAGTGCGTGGCTCCCGACGAGGCCACGCCGGCGGACAAGCCCAAGGCGATGATCCTGGGCGCCGGCCCCAACCGCATTGGCCAGGGTATCGAGTTCGATTACTGCTGCGTGCACGCGAGCTACGCGCTGGCGGCCCGCGGCTTCGAGACCATCATGGTCAACTGCAACCCCGAGACCGTTTCGACCGACTACGACACCTCGGACCGCTTGTACTTTGAGCCGCTCACCTACGAGGACGTCATGGATGTCATCGATGTTGAGCGACCCGACGGCGTCGTGGTGACGCTCGGCGGCCAGACTCCGCTTAAGCTGGCGCGCATGCTCGAGGAGAGCGGCGTGAACATTATGGGCACCAAACCCGATGCCATCGACTTTGCCGAGGACCGCGAGCGCTTCGCCGCTCTGCTCGACAAGCTGGGCATCATGTACCCGCCGGCGGGCCAAGCCACCTCGTTTGAGGAGGCCGAGGCCGTGGCTGCGCACATTGGCTACCCGCTGCTGGTGCGCCCGAGCTACGTGCTGGGCGGCCGCGGCATGATGATCGCCTACGATGCCGAGCATCTGCGCGATTACATGGCCGAGGCTGCGCGCATTAGCCCCGACTACCCGGTGTATCTGGACCGCTTCTTGGAGGGCGCGATCGAGTCCGATGTCGACGCCCTGTGCGATGGCGAAGAGGTCTACATCGGCGGCATTCTGGAGCATATCGAGGAGGCCGGTATTCACTCCGGCGACTCTGCGACCTGCATTCCGCCGTTCAGCTTTAGCGAGAGCCTGCAGGCAAAGCTTCGCGAGACTACGCGCCGCATCGCGATGGCGCTGGGCGTACGCGGCCTGGTCAACGTGCAGTACGCCATTAAGGGCGAGACCGTCTATGTGATCGAGGCCAACCCGCGTGCCAGCCGTACCGTGCCGTTTATCTCCAAGGCCACCGGCGTGCCGCTGGCCAAGTGCGCGGCGCGTATCATGGCAGGCGATTCCATCGCGAGCTTGGGCCTGCCGAGCGACGAACGTCAGCTGGACTGGTTCTGCATGAAGGAAGCCGTCATGCCCTGGGGTCGTTTCCCGGGCGCCGACGTCATCCTGGGGCCCGAGATGAAGTCGACGGGCGAGGTCATGGGTATCGCCAAGAGCTACCCCGAGGCATACGCCAAGACGCAGCTGGCAATCGACTACAAGCTGCCCGATCCGAGTTGCGGCAAGGTGTTCATTAGCGTGTGCGACCGCGACAAGCGTCATATCCTTTCGGTCGCGCGTATCCTGCGTTACCTGGGCTTTGACATCTGCTCTACCGAGGGTACGGCGCGCGTGCTGCGTGGAGGCAACGTGACGTGCGAGATCGTGGAGAAGATTAGCGGCCCGCACGACGGCGAGCGCCCCAACATCGGCGACCTCATCGCCGATGGCAAGATCGCGGTGATCATCAACACGCCGTACGGTCCGGGCTCGCGTGGCGACGGCTATCTGTTGCGCACCGAGGCGGTGCGCCGCGGTGTGACCTGCGTGACCGCGATGTCTGCCGCCAACACGTACGTGAGTGCCATCGAGGCGGTGCGCGAGGACCAGCAGGGTCACGGCAGCGCCAATGACATGGGTATGGACGTCATCGCCCTGCACAAGGCAGGGTTCGACACCGCGGTGGCGAGCATGG
>UQNB01000111.1 GCA_900542235.1 uncultured Collinsella sp. | reverse complement strand
TCTCGGAAGGCACGTGCAGACCTTTCGTCATGGCCTCCTACCTTTCTTTCGGGCCCCTGTCAGGGCCGATTCGTTAGCGCCCCTCCGTGTGAGGCGTTATTGCTGACGACATATTTATATCCAAAATCAGTCCATACTTCCACCTTACCCCCGAACGGTTTTTTATGAGGGGTGAACGGCATACACATATACTTCACGCATGGTACACTTTGACTTAATAAAGTGTATCTACGTGCTTAAACGCGTTTTCAATCCAGAAATCAAATGGAACTAAACTTTGTTAAACCACCCTCAAATTGTATATTTCCAATAAAGCTATGAATAGAATTAGCGATTCGTACCACGTCTCAACCATTTTCATTTTTATTCAAAAAAAAGTTTGTCCTATTCATTTCTGGTAAACAAATTACCGTTTACCAGACGCTTGATACCGTTCACCGGAAGCTCAGTATAAGGCCCAGCGGATACCGACTCGCTTTACGGCCCCATTTGTAACAACTTGATTTCTCGGTATGGAAAAACGGACCCGCTTCACTAGGGAAACGGGTCCGTTTTCGATTATCTTCGGCCAATTTAGATAAGGCCCTCGAAGATCATCGGAATCCTAGCGATCGAACTCCGCCAGTGCCTCGCCCAAAAGCCTCAGGCCCTCGCGCAGAACGTCCTCGCTCGCGCAGTATCCCAGGCGTGCGCCGCAGGGAAGCTCAAAACGGCTACCGGGGACCAGCAGCACTCCCCTCTCGGACAGCAGGCGCCTGCAGAACTCCTCGTCATCCTCGGGAATATCCAGCTGGATAAACGAGGTGGACACGCCCTGCGGGGCCGTCCAGGAAACGCGATGCTGCGTATCGATCCAAGCCTGCGCGATATCGCGGTTGCCAAACACGATCTTGCGATTGCGCTCGAGAATCTTGTCCTTGTGCTCGAGCACGTAGGTCGCCAGGGCGTCGTTGAACACGCCGCCGCAGATCATGGTGTAATCGCGATAGGTACGGATGCGGTTGGAGACCTCTTCGTCGGCCACGACCCAGCCCACGCGAGCCGCAGGCGTCGAATAGGTCTTGGACACCGAGTTGGTGACGATGGCCCTCTCGTACACGTCGACCATCGACATAAAGGACTCAGTGTTTTCGAGCGGCAGATACACCTCGTCGCACAGCACGTAGGCGCCCACCGAACGGGCGATCTCGGCAATCTGGCCGAGCGTATCGGCATCGAGCACCGTACCGATGGGATTCGATGCGTTATTGATGCAGATGAGCTTGGTGTTGGGGCGCACCGAGCGCTTGAGCTCCTCGATATCGGGCTTCCAGCCGAGCTCCTCGCGAAGCTCCCAATACTCGACCTCGGCACCGAGCGTACGCGGAATCTCATAGAGCGGCGCATAGGTAGGCCACTCGGCAATCACGTGATCGCCGGGCTCGACAACAGCCATGATGGCATTGAGGTTAGCACCCGTACGGCCATTGGTCTGCAAAATGTGATCGAGATTGACCTCGCGACGATACAGCTTGGCGACTTCGGCCTTAAACTCCGGCGAACCCTCGATCCAGCCGTAATTCATCTTCTCGCGATCCAGGCGCTCGTAGAACGTAGCACCGTCCTGCTCGTCAAGTGCGCGAAGCTCACCCATGGTCAGCGACGAGATCGTCGACTGAGCGATATCCCAGGTAGCACTCTTCTCCCAAACGTTGAGCCATTCCTCAACGCCAATTGTCTTGATATCCATGACTAAGCTCCAATCGCTAGAACACGAGGATGATGCCGGCAAAGGTCACGGGAATCGAGATGATGCCCAAAAGGCAAAGAAGCCGATACCGTTGGGGTATCAACGTGACCGCCTCTAGACATAATGGATACCTTATCTGATGCTAATTTAGCTTATTTGACAAGAATGGGGCGGTGCGAAAAACCCGCACCGCCCCATTGGGAGACATCTAATGGCAGCTAGATGTTTGTATTAAGACCCGTACGGATCTTTGAAAACCTTAGAGGTCCTCGCGCCAGAAGGGCATGCTCATGCAGCGCGGGCCGCCACGGCCGCGGGAGAGCTCGGCGGAGGGCACGACGAGAAGGTCCAGGCCCTCCTTGTACAGCACGTCGTTGGTGACGGTGTTGCGGGCGTAGACGCAGATCTTGCCGGGCTCGACGCACAGGGTGTTGGAGCCGTCGTTCCACTGCTCGCGCTCGGCCGCGATGCGGTCGCCGCCGCCGCAGGGGATGAGCGTGACCTTCTCGCCGACGTACTCGGAGAGCACGGACTCCAGATCCTCGTTGCGCTCGCGGATCTTGGTGCCGCCCTTGCCGTCCGGGGTGATCTCGAAGACGGTCAGCGGGCCCATGATGCCGGGATGGATGGTGAACTTGTCGTAGTCGATCTGGGTGAACACCGTGTCCAGGTGCATGAAGGCGCGGGACACCGGGATGTTGAACGCCAGGATGGTGTCGATGGTCGAGGTCTCGTCGCTGAACACGTTGTGGGCCAGCTGATCGATGGCGTCGGGCTCGGTGCGCTGGGAGATGCCGATGGCCAGCACGTGCTCGTTGATGTTCAGGATGTCGCCGCCCTCGATGTGGAAGGTGTCGTTGCGATCGTAGTAGGTCGGCGTGCCGGCGAAATCCGGATGGTACTTGAAGATGTAGTCGCCGTAGATGGTCTCGCGGTTGCGCGTCACCGAGTACATGCGGTTGATGGACACGCCGTTGCCGATCATCGCGAACGGGTCGCGGGTGAAGTACAGGTTCGGCATCGGGGCGCACACGAGCTTGCAGCGGTCGGACACCATGTCGACGAGCAGGTGCGTGTCCTTCTGCGGCAGCTCCTGCAGGTTGATGCCGGCCATGGTCTTCATGACCATGTCCTTGGTGCCCGCGTAATTGGAGTTGATGTAGTCGGTGATGATGTCGTGGTACATGTCGGTGCGGATGCCGGCCTCATAGATCCACTGATCGAGGAACTGCTGGCGCAGCTCGGGCTTGGCGTCCAGAACCTCGGCCATGAGATCCTCCAAATAAACCACTTCCACGCCCTCGCCGCGAAGGATGTTCGCGAAGGCGTCGTGCTCCTCCTGGGCCACGGGGAGGAACGGGATGTCGTCGAACAAGAGCTCCTCAAGCGTATTGGGGGTGAGGTTCAGCAGCTCGTCGCCGGGGCGGTGAAGGATGACCTTCTTGAGGTTGCCGATTTCGCTCTTGACGTTTACTCCTTGCATGTGACTCTCCAATCCGGCGGCTTGAAGTCCGCCATCATAGTTGAGAAGCTGCGGGCGAATGCCACCCTCAGCCCATCGCGGTCGGCGCGATGGATGCATCTAATGTCTCAGAATCCGGGCCAGGGGGAAGAGGTAAAGTGGTATTAGATGAGGGTTTAACTTGTCATTACCAACCCTCTGCCAGCCTTACACCCTTAGTAAACGCCCCTTGCTACGTCTCCTTCGCCCCAGGTCAAGCGTGCGACCCGAAGCTTTTGCATCGGATGCCTTCCTTGCGCATCGACGGTGCTTTGCTTTTCGGCCCCCTAATAATTACAGCCGAGGTCGCAATTCGTCGATGAACCTAAAGTATCATCATTTTTGTTCACATGCAATAAAAAAGTTCCAATCGTTTAGGGATTCAATCAAATTTCACGAATGCATAAGATAGCACAGCCTCTCCCTTGGTCGCGCTTGAGCCTGGAAGGCGGCTTATCTGAGGTGTTTTACCAGCTAAAAGTCATATTTTTCTCATTTGGCCATGTTTAATGCACTCTTATTGGCTCCATAATCTACTTTGTCAATTAGTAGAGTGTGCATTATTCGGCCTCTTCTGCCCTCATCTTTTTTCAGTTCAAACCCTCATTTTTCGTAGTGCAGATGAACAATTTTACTTCATGGCGTATACTGCATCTGAAACCCAGGCTGCCCTTCGCGGGTCGGCCGGCCGCTCCGTCGCTCGCCTTCGGAAGGAGACGCACCATGGCAACTCCCCGCCCCGCTGATCGAATCCTCGTTACCTCTGCCTTGTTTACCGGTGTCGACGACGAGCCCGCGCCCGGAGCCGTGGCCATCGGAGACGACCGCGTTCTCTGGGCCGGCCCCCTCGAAGCTATGCCCGAAGCTCTGCGCGACGACGCTACTGAAATCACCGATTACGGCGAC
>UQNB01000110.1 GCA_900542235.1 uncultured Collinsella sp. | reverse complement strand
TTTGTGGTGGTTTGCTGGGCAACGATGACAGAACAGTAACGTTTCCCCAGATAAACCCTGCCAAAATAAACCTGTCCCTTTTTGATCGGTTAGGCCTGCTTGTTGGCGTAGATAAACCAGTAGCCCAGCGCCACGATCAGGGCGCCACCCACGATATTGCCCAGCGTGGCAACGGAAAGGTTGAGCGCCAGCCCGGCGGCGTTAAGGGCATCGGCGCCGGCGATATCGGCTCCATAGCCGCAGGAGTGCATCAAAATGCCCATGGGCAAAAAGTACATGTTGGCAACGCAGTGCTCAAAACCGCAGGCCACAAAGGCGGCAATGGGCAGCAAAATACCCACGACCTTATCGACCACGGTCTTGCCGGCGGTACCGATCCACACGGCCAAGCACACAAAGATGTTGCACAGAATGCCACGGAAGAAGATGGTGACGGCATCGATCGTGACCTTACCGGCGGCGACGCTCACCATGGCGTTGGCGACGGCCTCGCCGTTGAGCTTGTAAATGGCCGCCATGTAAACCAAAAAGACGACCAACAGGGCACCGGCAAAGTTGCCGATCCACACAATAGCCCAAGCCTTGAGCATCTGGACGAGCGTGATCTTTTTGCTCTTAAGCGCGCAGACCATAAGCGAGTTGCCGGTAAACAGTTCCGCGCCGCAAATGAGCACGAGCACCAGTCCCAGGCAAAAAGCAAGACCGCCCACGAAGCGCTGGGCGCCCCAGCCAAGCGTGGGATCGCTCAGAAAGACCGTAAAGAACAGGCCGCCGAAGGCGATGAACGCACCAGCGAACATAGCGAGCAAAAAGGCCTTAGAGACCGGCAGGTTAGCCTTGGTAACGCCGGCGGCCTCAGTCTTGGCCTCGATCGCGGCGGGCGCCAGGCAATCGGAGGTGGGATATTCTGCCTTACTCTGTGCCATGGCAATCACTACTTTCATACGATTTGGGACAAACGCTCCTGGTTCATTTGCCCCGCGAGGTCGGACGGTATAAAAATAAACGCGAGCCAAATTAGCATATTGGCCTGCGATTATATAGCTTGGAGCGGGCGACGGAAAGTCCAAGGATTTGCTTCGCAAATCCTTGTTTCGCTGCGGGCCTTCGGCCCTTGCGTGCTGCGCTGGAAAATGCTCACGCATTTTCTCAGCTCTGCACCCTGACGGGTTCGATTCCCGTCGCCCGGCGCGTAAACGAAAACAGCTCTGATTCCCAAAGGAAACCAAAGCCGTTAAAACAATTCTTATGGAGCGGGCGACGGGAATCGAACCCGCGTCATCAGCTTGGAAGGCTGGGGTTCTACCATTGAACTACGCCCGCAAGATATGGTCGGGACGACAGGATTTGAACCTGCGACATCCTGCTCCCAAAGCAGGCGCGCTACCAAACTGCGCCACGTCCCGAAGGTGTTGAGCAGCTAAGGTCTAAACCTTGCGTGTCCCAAAGCGAAGGAAATTATAGGGGAGACTCCCCGCCTGTGCAAGCGACGATACCCTAGCTCCTCGAATGTGCGACAAACCGGCTGTGGAGCAGGCCGATCGCAAACGCCACCATGGCAACCGGCGCCCACGCGGCTCCAATGTCTGCCAGCGGCAGTGCATCAAACGGCAGCCACGCGCCAGCAAAGAACGCGTCGCGGACCGAGGTGATCACGCTCTGCACCGCGACGACGCCGCCGACCCAGACCCATACCTGCGGATGCGCGTCGCAAAAACCGTGCACCAGGCCCATAAGCACCAGCACAATGGCAACGGGATACAAGGCATTGAGCATGGGCACCGAGAACATAAGAATCACGTCGAGGCCCACGTTGGAGAGCACGCACGAAAACGCTGCGAACACAAAGGCGAGAACCGCAAAGGGGCGGCGCATGGCCTCCTCAGAGGCCTCCGCTCCCCCTTCGACCACATACGTCTCGCAGAAGTAACGCGAGCAGCAGCTGATGAGGCCGATGCACACGTTCATGCAGGCGAGGAAAAAGATCGCAAAGACCACGACCGTGCCGGCAAGCCCAAAATGCATGGAGGCCGAACGGGCGAGGATGGCGGCGCCGTTGGTAGCGTCGGGCATCACGGTGCCGAGCTGCATACCGGCAAGGCCCAAGCCGCAGTAGATGATGGCCATGAGTACGCCGGCGATCACACCGGAACGCGAAATCTCGAAGGCCACGCGCTTGTCATCGGTAACACCCAACTCGTGGATGGTCTCGGCGATGATGATGCCAAAGGCGAGCGACGCGAGCAGGTCCATGGTCTGATAGCCATTCAGAAAGCCCTGCACGGCAGCGCCAGCATCGTAGGGGGCCTGCGGCGCGGCAGCGGGACCCAGCGGCGAGATCACGGCAGCACCAACGACCAGCACGATGAGCGCAATGAGCGCGGGGCCCGTAATGCGGCCGAGCACGCGTGTGATGACGCCCGGGCGCAGCGTGAGCGCAAACGCGACGACAAAGAAGCCGACGGCAAACACCAGGCGCGCCGTGCCGAGCGAGACGCCCTCGGGCAACAGCGGCACCAGCATCTCGAAGGCCGTGGAGCTCGTGCGCGGAATGGCCAGGCACGGGCCGATAGCCAGATACACCGCCGCGACAAAGAACTCGCCGAACTTGGGATGCACACGGCCGGCAAGCTCGCGCGCCGTTCCGGCAAGCGCAACGGCGATAAAGCCCATGACGGGCAGGCCGATGGCGGCAATGAGAAAGCCGAGCATGGCGACCGGCGTGGCAGAACCTGCCTGCAGCGCCAGCAGCGGCGGAATAATAAGGTTGCCGGCGCCAAAGAGCATCGAGAACAGGGCGATACCGACGGTAACGACATGGTCGGAGCGCAGGCCGCGCGGCGCGGATGAGGCCATGGGACCACCTTTCGGGTCGAAACAAAAACGGGACGGGCAAAAGGCCCATCCCGCAAGTATATACGCTTTAGCAAGCTAAATCGCGCAAAGCTTCAATCGCGGCGTCAACTTCCTCGTCCGTGTTGAAATACCCAAACGAGAAGCGAACCACGCCCTGGCGCTCGGTTCCCAGCGCGCGGTGCATGAGTGGGGCGCAATGGGCACCGGGGCGCGTCGCAATCCCCCACCCTTGCATGAGCGTGTCCGAAATCTCGGCAGAGTCGATATCGCCCACGTTGAGCGACACGATCGCCGAGCGCGCGGGTTGGTCAAACGCACCGTAGAGCGCAATGCCGGGGATTTCGCGAGCACCGGCGAGGAAGCGCTCCGCAAGCGAACGCTCATGCGCCGCAATCGCCTCGACCCCGCCTTGTGCCTCGATAAAGTCGAGACCGGCAGAAAGGCCCGCGATGCCGTGGCCGTTGAGCGTGCCCGCCTCAAGGCGCGTGGGCCACTCAAGCGGCTGCAGCGCATCGAAACTGTGCACGCCCGTGCCGCCCATGGCCCACGGCGCCACGTCAATGCCCTCCGCCACGGCCAGCCCGCCGGTGCCTTGGGGTCCCATGAGCCCCTTGTGGCCGGTAAAGCACACGACGTCGAGCCCCATGGCTTGCATATCGATATGCGCCGTACCGGCAGACTGAGAGGCATCGACGATCACCAACGCGCCGGCCGCATGGGCGATGGCAGCCACACGCGAAACGTCGACCGCGTTGCCGGTCACATTGGAAGCATGCGTCACCACCACGGCACGCGTACCGGGCGTGACCAACCGCTCGAGCTCGTCGTAGTCGAGCGCGCCGTTCGCGTCGCAGCCCGCATGCTCAACCGTCACACCCTGCTCCGTCGCCAAGCGATTGAGCGGACGCAGCACCGAGTTGTGCTCAAGCACCGTCGTGACCACGCGGTCACCGGGACGCACCACGCCATTGATGGCGGTGTTGAGCGCCGCCGTGGAGTTGGGCGTAAAGCACACATGGTCCGCCCTCGGGCAGCCCAAAAGGCGCGCGAGCTTGGTACGGCAAGCGTGAATCGTACGAGCGGCATCGAGGGCACCCGACGTGGCACCGCGCCCGGCATTGCCGAGCGAGCACATCGCCTGCGTCACGGCATCGATGACCGTCTGAGGCTTGTGCATGGTCGTCGCCGCGTTATCCAGGTAGATCATCGCACGACCTCCCACATATCAATCACGGTATAGCCCTCGGTAGGAACGCCTGCCGCGGTAAGCTCGCTGCGCAGCAGCTCCTCATCGGCAGGCAACG
>UQNB01000109.1 GCA_900542235.1 uncultured Collinsella sp. | reverse complement strand
CATCCTCGAGCGCCAGCGCGACGCAGCCAAAAGCAGCACCGATAGCGGCGCCGACCCCGTCGGCGCCTAAGCCCGTCATGGCCAAACCGGCTGCTCCGACACCCGCGCCCAAGCCTGCCTCGCCCGCGCCCAAGTCGTCTGACCTGGGCAAAGCCCCCTGGCTGCGCTCCGACAACCCCGCCGGCGCTCCTGCCACGGGCAAGCTCCCGACCGAGCCCGCGCCCCGAGCGCCCGAGCGCGCGTCCGCTCCCAAGGCTCAGCCCGCCGCGCCGTCTGCGCCATGGGAATCCGAGCAGGTTCCCTACGACGATGCCATGGTTGGCGGTTTTGTTGCCGATGCTGGTGGGGACGATCTGCCTCCGTTCGACGTGCCGGGTGCGGCGTCCGCGCCCAAGTCCGCTGCAACTGCCCCCAAAGAGGAGGACGCTCCTGCAGCTCCCTGGGAGTCCAACTCCGGTGCGGGCGGCCCCTTCGGCCATCAGGGTGCAGCCCCGAGCATCCCGCAGACCGAGGACGAGGCCAAAGCCCTCATCCGCAGCGTCTTCGGCCAGTCCACCATCTTCAAGCCGGTGGAGTAGCTGCGCAGGCGGGTATACTGCTCAAGAAGAGAGCCCCTTGCCCGGGCGCATCTGAATTTCGGACATGTGCAACGTGGTGCCGCGTATATCGCATTCGAGCAGACAGGCGCGTGACGGTCGGCCTAGGATGCTGAGGTCGATACGATACGTCGCATGGCTGTCCGTGTACTCGACTTGCTCGGCGTTGACGGTTGCTCCGATTGTAAATAAAGAGCCCAGTTCGGCATCGACAATCTTGGAGTCCTTTATCTTGACCTTGAACTCTTGGTAGAGGGACGGGCTGTTGTAGTAAATGGTTCGGGTTCCGTCGGTGCATTCATCGGTCGTCTCCCATTTGACGACGGGCTGGTCCGAGCTGGCTATCAGCAGTTCTGCTCCAAAAGCTATGGCATGGGTGATGATAACCAGTAATACCCAGACGACAAAGAGATAGAGAACCACATATGCAACGGGGTGTTTTGAGCGGATGTTTTGGAGTACGGCTGGGACATTCACGAGGGCACCTCCAAATCGTCATCTATGACAATCAAATTATACCCAGCCGCCATGCGTGCCGCCTCGAGCAGCGGCTCGGCATTTTGCCATGTAGCCTTGTAGCCCTACGCATAAACTGCCTGGTTCCAGCTCTGCTAGATGTAGCTTGAGATAATTATGCAACCTTGCATAATTCGACCTTGCATAATCTTGGGCGTGCGTCACGCTCAAGGACATGTATATCGACTGAGGTAGCGTGTCCGCCCCGCTTGCTTGCCCCGCGCCGTGGTACGATTTTTGAGTTTGAAAGTCCCGTCGCGCTCCGGCTGCCCTTGCAGCTTGTCGCGCGGCCGCACGTAAAGGAGCCATCATGGCCGGTATGAACATGCAGCAAATGATGAAGCAGGCTCGCAAGATGCAGGAGCAGCTTGCCGCCGCGCAGGAAAACCTTAAGTCCCAGACCGTCGACGCCTCTGCCGGCGGCGGCATGGTCAAGGTGACCGTTAACGGCGAGATGGAGCTCGTCAACCTCACCATCGACCCCGATGCCCTCGATCCCGAGGACGTCGATATGCTGCAGGACATGATCATGGCTGCCGTCAACGAGGCCGTCCGCGGTGTCAACGAGCTCGCCAACAAGCAGATGGGCGCCATCACCGGCGGCCTCAACATCCCGGGCATGCCGTTCTAAGACACGCATATATATGAGTGCCAACCATAGTCTGCAAAAATTGCTCGATGAGCTGGGCCGTCTGCCGGGCATTGGTCCCAAGTCGGCCCAGCGCATCGCCTATTACCTGCTCGAGGCCGATGCCGAGGAGGCGCGCCGCCTGGCCGAGGCTATCCTGGAGGTTAAGCAGGAGGTTCACTTTTGCAGCCGCTGCTTTAACTACGCCACGGCCGACGAGTGCTCCATCTGCCAGGATTCGATGCGCGATACCACTCGCATTTGCGTGGTGGGCGAGCCGCGCGATGTCCAGGCGATTGAGCGCACGGGCAGCTACCACGGTCTCTACCACGTATTGGGCGGCGTGATCAGTCCCATGGACAAGATTGGTCCCGAGCAGTTGCACATTCGTGAGCTGCTGGCACGCTTGGGCCACGAGGACATCCACGAGGTCATCATCGCCACCAACCCCAATATCGAGGGCGAGACCACGGCGAGCTACCTGGCCCGCACTATCAAGCCGCTGGGCGTTGAGGTATCGCGTCTGGCGAGCGGCCTTCCCGTGGGCGGCGACCTGGAGTATGCCGACGAGCTTACGCTTGGGCGCGCCATCGAGGCCCGTCGCACGATTTAGGTGGCGAGCCTGCTCCTGCCGTATGTCTTCATCGCGACGCACGGGGTAGCCATAATTTCCCCGTGCGACTGTAAGTTTGTTGTGCAACAAAGATGCTTTGTATCCGCTTATCGCATGGATGCTTCCACTCGCATCCTTAATTTGCCCATTCGTTGCGCAACCTTTTGGGTTCGCTGATACACTCAAATATGGATTCGAATGAATGCGCCGCTCCCGAGCGGCGTGTTTTTGTTGGAGGAGAACGCATGCGGCCCGGTGGCACTCAGACAAAGCGCGGCGCCGCGGTGCGCATGCGACGCCGACTGGGCTTGGCGCCGCGGGCGTACGCACTGCTGTCTTGCTCGCTGGTGCTGGTCATAGCTGGCGTTTCTGCCTATGGCATGACCGTGCCGTCCATGATGCAGGCACATGCCGCACGCGAACCGCGCGTGGGGCATGAGGTCAAAAGTGACCTGGGGACCACGACTGGATATGCTTGGGCAAGTGTGGTCGCGCATATTGTGTTTGGCACCGGCGACGCGGACGGCGCCGAGGCCCCGGACAACGAAGTCACGCTTGCCAATGGCAAAACCATCGTGCTCACCAACACCAAGATCATCGATCGGTTGTCCAACAATAGCGTGGCGGCAACGGTGAATAAGGTCGAGCAGCAGAAGGAGCAGGACGCCCAGCAGTCCGGAAAGCCCGGTAGCTCGGATACTTCTGGCTCCGGCTCGGATTCGTCGAGTTCGGGCGGTGGCTCTGGGTCGGGTTCCTCTGCCGGAGGGTCTGGAAACGGCGGCTCGACGGGCGGCAACACTGACAACGATGCAAACTCCGGTGGCCTTTCCGCTGCTGAGGAAGAGAGCATTCACAGCTGGCTTGTGACCAAGTACAACATGCTCGACGGCTATGTTTCTCGTGCCAATGACGTGGTCTCGACCTATAACTCTACGGGAGATCCCAGGCCGTGCGACAGCCTGATCGGGGAGATGTTTGTCATTCGAGCCGAGTTCGGTCGTCAGACATTCTCGCCCCGGTCAAAGTGGTATCAGCAGTATGCCAATCTGTGGGGCTGTTACACCAACCTATGTCAATGGGTCGGCCATTACGGCGATGATGACGTCGCGCTCGGTAACTTCAACAATAACGTGGCGGCGCTTGCCCTATGATGACCGATCTTGCATCCACCACACCACAATCGCTCGGTCGCGATCCCATGGTCGGCCTGCGTCTGGCGCGTGTCGACGGGTTTGAGCCGGCCATTGCGCTCGGTCAGGGCGAACTGCCTGCCTATCTGCGTCGTTTTACGATGCTGTTTGCCGACGATGCCACCATGCGCCGTGGCGGTATCGGCCGCGTGACGCGTGCCGTCAACGCCCAAGGCGAGGCCGTGGCACTCAAACAGCTCATCTTGCCGACGCGCGATGAGTTTGACGACGATGCCGCTCACGAGGCGCTGGTCGCCAAGTTCAAGGCGGCGTTTCGCGAGGAATACGAATGCCATCGCGCCCTTTCGGGCCTTAAGGGCTTTCCCCGCCTCTATGGCTGGGGCGAGGTCGACGGTGTGCCTGCAATTGTCATGGAATGGGTCGAGGGCGAGACGCTTGCCCGCTTGCGTTCGCGACTTGCCGTGGACGATGCCGGACGCCTGTCGCCGCTTGTGGCGGCGCGTCTGGGTCGCGACCTGTTCGATCTGCTCTGCCGTATGAGCCTGGTGGGCGAGGGCTTTGTCCATCGCGATATCTCGCCCGCTAATATTATGGTGCGTACGGCGCGTCTACCGCTTGACCGGCAGCTTGCCGAGGGCACCTTTGACCTGTGCCTGATCGACTTTGGCTCGTCGGAACCCGAGG
>UQNB01000108.1 GCA_900542235.1 uncultured Collinsella sp. | reverse complement strand
GCCTCGGCAGCAAGCGCCTCGGCCTGCTCGGAGCCGCCCTCAAACAGCTCGGCACGGGCACCGGCAACGCAGGCAACGTACACGTCACGCACATGCGCCACCAGGTCGCGCGTCAGCTCCAGCAGGTCGTTTCCTTCCTCGACCTGCGCACGGATCAGTCCATAGAGCTCGGCAACATCGCGATCGGCAATGGCGCGGGAAAACTCGCCCAGAATCTGGTCCGAAACCTCGCCTAAAAGCGAGCGGGCGTCGTCCGCATGCACAGAACCGTTGCCAAAGACGCTCAGCTGCTCCAGCGTGGACAGCGCGTCGCGCATACCGCCCTTGGCATGGCGCGCCACGATAGCCAGCGCCTCATCGTCGTAATCGAAGCCCTCCTGCTCGCACACGTATGCCAGGCGACGCTCGATATCCTCGTTGCCGATGCGATGGAAATCGAAACGCTGGCAGCGCGAGAGGATGGTCTCCAGAATCTTTTGCGGGTCGGTGGTGCACAGCACAAAGATCACGTGTGCCGGCGGCTCCTCGAGCGTCTTGAGCAGCGCGTTGAACGCCGCCGTCGTGAGCATGTGGACCTCGTCGATGATATAGATCTTGTACTTGCCGCGCACCGGGGCAAAGTTGACGGAGTTGATGATTTCCTCGCGCACATTGTCCACGCCCGTGCGGGAGGCGGCATCGAGCTCGTAGACATCGGGGTGGTTACCCTCGGCAATGAGCTCGCACTCCTCGCAAGTACCGTCGGGCATGCAGCCGCTTGCACCCTCGGCGCGCGCCGCCTCGGCATTGCGGCACAGCAGCGCCTTGGCCAGAATGCGCGCCATGGTGGTCTTGCCCGTGCCGCGCGGTCCGCAGAACAGGTAGGCGTGGGACAGGCGCCCCTCGGTGATGGCGTGCTCGAGCGTCGAGACGATATGCTGCTGGCCCACCACGGAGTCAAAGGTGAGCGGGCGATACTTTCGGTACAACGATTCCATGGGTGCTCCCCCGGGTATACTGAGTCTTGTTGCCGCGGCGGCCATGCGGTCGCACGGCATACTGCATTCCATAATAACCCGTACGGCGAGCCCGCCGCGATAGGAGTCCAAAGAGCATGGCAGACGCAGAGAGCAACCTCGTTCCCTCCGAAGCAGCCGACCAGGTCGAGGTCGCGCTCGAGGAGCAGGCCGCAGCCGACGACGGCATCCTGTACCTCAACGAGTACCAATACGAAAACGACCTCGTCACCGACTTCGCCCGCCTGGTCGCCTCGCCCAGGCGTCGCGGCTCGCTGTATGTCGCCGCGGCAATTGCCGCGCTCATCGGCATCGGCATGCTGGTGGCCGGCGGCAACTGGATCAAGTTTGGCGTCGTCTTGATCGTATTCGGCGCCTTTTTGGCCTGGTGGAGCAAAAACCTGCACCACACCCTCGCCCGCGACTTTATCGACGCCGTTGAGGCCGACGAGTCCATGGGTGGCCGCTATCGCCGCGTCGCCGCCAACGAGGACGGCCTGATGGTTTGGGGCACGAGCGGCAAGTCGCAGTTCTTCCCGTTTGAAAAGCTCGACCACGTGCTCGACGGCGAGCGCATCTTTGTGGCCATGTTCGCCGACCAGGGCGTGACGATCCCTAAGGACACCTTTGTCCGCGGCGATGCCGAGCAGTTCGGTCCCTTCCTTAAGGCGCGCATCAACAAAAAACTCCGCATCGAGACCAAACGCAAGAAGATGAAGGCAGAAAAGGCCGCTGCCGAAGCCAAGCAGGGCGACAAGCCCCAGGAGACCAAGGGCAAGCAGCGCAAGCAGAAGAAGAACAAGAAGAAGCACTAAGGCCAAGCCAGACAGGCAGCCTCACATCCCGTTATCCTCGCCATCCGCCCGAGCGTGCTACACTAGCAGCATCTATGCCACCGCGAACGGCTCGGCTCCGCGCCCGCCGCTCGCAAACGAACTTTAAACGCACGAGGGTTGGCCATGCCGCTTTTCTCGCAACATACCGCCCGGTTCTCGCCGGACGTTCCTTTGGAGGGCACCAGCTCTCGCGAGCTGCTCAAGCGGTACCAGCCGCTCGAGACACTTGCGACCGGCGGTTTTGGCTCCATCGAGATTTGCCGCGACACGCACCTGCGCCGCCGCGTCGCCATTAAGCGCATCCCCCTTATCAACGGCGCCGGCATGCCCGCCAGCGACATCATGGATGTCCTGCGCGAGGCGCACACTGCCGCCATGCTTCAACATCCCAATATCGTGCAGGTCATCGACTTTACGCATGACACCGCCTATGCCTACCTGGTCATGGAGTATGTCGACGGTATGTCGCTGGCCGAGTTTTTGCATCGCGTGGACGGCCACTCGCTCACCTTTGACGAGGCCGCGGCCATTGCCGATGCCCTGGGCCAGGCGCTCACCTTCGCCCACAGCAATGGCGTACTCCACCTGGACATTAAGCCCGCCAACGTGCTCATCGACCACTCGGGCAATGTAAAGCTCACCGACTTTGGCATGGCGCGACTGTCGTCCGCCGGTGGCTTTGGCGGCTCGCGCGGCGGCACCATCGGCTACATGCCGCCCGAGCAGCTCGACATCGAGACCGGCACGGTCGACGAGCGCGCCGATGTCTTTGCCCTCGCCTGTGTGATCTACGAGGGCCTGTGCGGCAGCGCTCCCTTTATGGCGGCCACGCCCGCCGACTCGCTCGACCGCATCATCGGCGGCGCCACCTATCCCAGCGAGCTGATACCACACTTTCCCCCGGGAGCCGAGGCCGCGCTCATGAGCGCGCTCTCCCCCATGCCGCAGGACCGCCCCAACAGCATCGAGGCATTTTGCGACCAGCTCCTTGCCGGTCTGGGCAGCGTGCGCGAGGGCCGTCGCAGTCTGGAGCAAATGGTTGGCGAGCTTTCGGATGACGAGCAGGAGCTCGACGATATCGAGCCGTCGTACTACGAGGACGACGTCATCGAGGTCGACCCCGCACTCGGCTGGGCGGGCACGCGCTGGAGCCATGCGCGCGACTACACCATGCGCACTATCTCGGCGCTAACGTGCGGCACCTTTAGCTTTTTGCTGATGCAAACGGCCGGGGTCGCGGCGCTTCCCGGCCTAGTCATTGCGGCTATCGCGATCGGAGCGGCGGCTGGCCTGGCCCCCCAGATCGGCTCGGCCATCTCGGCTGTGGGCTTTTTGGTGCTCATGGCCAACGCCACCATACAGGCGCAGGGCATCCTGTCGATGTTGCCCGTCGCGGTGATCTTTGCCGCTGCCATGTCCGGTTGGTGGATCGCCTGGGGTCGCACCGAGGCTGCCGCGAGCGCCGCGCTCACCTGTGCACTCGCGCTTGGCTGTCTGACCGGCAATACCTTCCTGGCAGCTGGGGTCGCCGCCGGCGTCGCGTCATTTTGGCTCGGCCCGGCAAGCGCCGCCGCGGCAACGGGCATGGGCGCGCTTTTTGCCCGTCTGGCCACGGTCGCGCTTTCAGCCGGAGGCGTGCTGGGGCTCGGCAACGTTGCCGCAGCGTTGGGAGACCCGCTCCTTTGGGCTGCCTTTGTGCTGGCCGCGGCAACTGCCGCGGCGTCATCTGCACTGCTCAATGCCCATGCCAAGCATGCCGATCAGGGCTCAAACCTTGCCGCAATCGCCGCCATCGCTGTCACCGGCATCGGCTGCACAGCGGCATCCTGTCTTGCACACCATATGGAAATTGCCAGCCTTGCAGCCGCGGTCGCCGCCAAGGCGGCGGTTGCGGGAACCCTATCCTCTATAATCGTTGGGATATGCCTATATTTGCTCGGATACCAAAGAACCTATACGGAGAGTGATCTTTCGTGAACTTCCTGAACATCTTCGAGGACCACGTGGCCGGCATCTTCGGTGCCACCCGTGCCCCGTTCTCCTTTAAGAAGCTTGCCAAGCAGGCCGCTCGCGACATGGAGGATCAGACTCTGGTGATCAACGGCGTCAACACGGCGCCGGCACTCTATACCATCCTGATCGCCGCCGACGACGATCCCATGCTCGCCCCGTTCTACCCCGAGCTTTCGCGCGAGGTCCGCGAGTTTGTGAAGGCGCAGGCCGAAAAGCGCCGCTATGTCTTTGTCGGCGAGCCCCTCGTGCGCTTTATGATCGATCCGCAGCTGCGCGCCGGCAAGTTCTCGGTCTTTGCCGAGAACGTCGATGCCCCCACGCTCGGCCGCCTGTACGAAGAAGAGCGCGCCTATCAAAACGGCCTGGGCCAGAACAACTCCGCGGCAA
>UQNB01000107.1 GCA_900542235.1 uncultured Collinsella sp. | reverse complement strand
CCGGCTCGGCGAGGTCGAGTCGTATCTTCATTTGGACGAGAAGCGCACGCGCGTGACCGAACTCGAGGCCAAAAGCGTGGCCCCCGGCTTTTGGGATGACGCTGACGCCGCTCGCGCCATCATGGAGGAGATCGCTCGCGCCAAGGAAGATATCGCTGCCGTGGATACCGCGCGCGGCGAGCTATCTGACGCCCGCGCGGCGCTGGAGCTTGCCGAGGAGATGGGCGACGACCCCGATGCCGCCGCATTGCGCGAGGAGGCTGCCGCTACGGCAGAACGCCTGGCCCGCGCTATCGACGAGCTCGAGCTTTCGAGCTGGTTTACCGGTGAGTTCGATCACGGCGACGCGATTGTGACCATCAAGCCCGGACAGGGTGGTCTGGAGGCCCAGGACTGGACCTTCATGCTCTTTAAGATGTACATGAAGTACTGCCAGCGTCGCGGCTGGAAGGTCACGATTAACGACTGCCCCGCTGCTGAGGTCATCGGCATCGACCGCGCGACCTTTACCGTCGAGGGCAAGGACGCCTTTGGCATGCTGCGCGCCGAGGCCGGCGTCCACCGCTTGGTTCGCATTAGCCCCACCGACGACAAGAAGCGCCGCCAGACCACGTTTGCCGGCGTCGAGGTCATCCCCGTGCTACCCGATGATATCGACATCGAAATCAGTCCCGATGACATCCGCGTGGACGTGTACCACGCGAGCGGCCCGGGCGGTCAGGGCGTTAACACCACCGACTCCGCCGTGCGCGTGACGCATTTCCCCAGCGGCATTGTGGTCACCTGCCAAAACGAGCGCAGCCAGATCCAGAACAAGGCCGCGTGCATGCAGATCCTCAAGGCTCGCCTGTACGAGATTGAGCTCGAGAAGCGCTGCGAGGCGCTCGATGAGATTCGCGGACCCAAAACCACGATCGGTTTTGGCAACCAGATTCGCAGCTACGTGCTCTACCCGTACCAGATGGTCAAGGATCTGCGCTCGGGTGTGGAGACCAGCAATGTCGAGGCCGTTCTTGACGATGGCGACCTGGACCCGTTTGTTATTGGCTACCATCGCTGGGCCACTGGCAACGCTGACGCGGAGATCCCATCTGCATAAACCGCCCGGTTTATGTGGAAATGGATAAAACCCTCCGAGCAGGGTGGTTTTGCATCCAAAGCAAACCCTGCGCAGGGGTGGTTTTTGTTCGGCGAATCGGTAGAATCGAATACAGCAAGAAGTTCGAAGCGCATCCGTTTGGGTGCGCTTTTTTGAGGGAGGCAGCATGGCATATCGTCTGGACATCAAGCGCATTCTTTCGATGAACTTCTTTCACGATCTGCCCCAGATCATGTTTGGGTGCGCTCTGGCCGCTATTGCGACCGACCTGTTTTTGATTCCCAACGGCCTTGCTGCCGGTGGCGTTACGGGCCTTGCCACTATTATCCAGGCGGTCGGCGCATCGCGCGGCCTATCGCTTCCCGTTGGTATTCAGACGATCGTGATGAACGCCTTGCTGTTGCTGGTCGTTATGCGCGAGGGCGGCATGTTCTACGTAGTGCAGACGGCGACGGGCTTTGTGCTGCTGGGCTTTTTCACCGACCTGTTCGCTCCGTTTGTAGCGCCTCTGGCGCATGCGGACCTGATGCTTCCTGCCATGTGGGGCGGCATTATTACGGGCATCGGTTACGGCATGGTGCTGCGTGCCGGCGCCAACACCGGCGGCTCGGACACGATTGGCCAGATCATCTCGCGTAATACCTCGCTGCCGGTGGGTTCGACCGTCATGGCAATCGATGTTGCCGTATGCGCGCTGTCGGCTCCGGTCTTTTCAATCGAAAACGCACTATATGCAGGCCTTTCGATGGTCATTAGCGGCTACGTGATCGATGCCGTGGTCGATGGTGGCAACAAACGCCGTATGGTACTCATCATCTCGGACAAGTTCCCTGATATCGCTGCCGATATCATGTATGGCCTGGGTCGTGGTTGTACCAAGTTTAAGGCGACTGGCATGTATTCGGGTGCCGAGAAGCCGGTGATCATGGTCATCGTGAGCCGTCGAGAGCTCAATACCCTCAAGACGATCGTGCGCGAGCGCGATCCTCACGCCATTGTGACGGTCGCCGACGTTACGGAAGCTTTCGGCGAGGGATTCAAGGACATTAGCGCGTAGGGCCGACCGCGTCCCATCCAAAAGACGTTCACATTGATAAACCGTTTCATCAGCGGTTCTGCCTGCTCAATTGCTCAAATAATGATAAAAAGTCTGGTAAAGCCATCAGTTTCCAGCATAATGAAGGACGTACGTGCATCGCGGCTGGGTTGGGATTACCTTTCCGTGCCGTGCGCATCTTGTCTAAAGAGGATGAAAGGAAGGCACAATGAGCGACGAAGAGCTCAAAAAGGTTGCCAACGAGGTAAGGAAGGGCATCGTCACCGGCGTGCACGCTGCCAAGTCCGGCCATCCGGGCGGTTCGCTCGGCGCTGCCGACATCATGACCTATCTGTACTTTGAGGAAATGAACGTCGACCCGGCCGATCCCCGCAAGGCCGACCGCGATCGCTTCGTGCTTTCCAAGGGTCACTGCGCGCCTGGTCTGTACGCCGTGCTCGCCGAGCGTGGGTTCTTCCCCAAGGAGGATCTTGAGACGCTGCGCCACATCGGCAGCCACCTGCAGGGCCATCCCAACATGAACGACACTCCGGGCGTTGACATGTCCACCGGTTCGCTCGGCCAGGGCATCTCCGCCGCCGTGGGTATGGCCGTTGCCGCCAAGCACTGGGGCGATACTTATCGCACGTACGCCCTGCTGGGCGATGGCGAGAGCGAGGAGGGCCAGGTCTGGGAGGCCGCCATGTTTGCCGGCAACCAGCAGCTCGACAACCTCTGTGTGATCGTCGACCACAACGGCCTGCAGATCGACGGTCCCGTCGAGGAGGTCAACGACCCCATGCCGCTCGCCGACAAGTTCCGCGCCTTTAAGTTCCACGTGGTGGAGCTTGCCGACGGCAACGATTTCGATCAGATCCGCGCCGCCTTTGCCGAGGCTCGCGCCACCAAGGGGCAGCCGACCGCCATTATCGCCGAGACCACAAAGGGCAAGGGCGTGTCCTTTATGGAGAACCAGGTTGGTTGGCACGGCAAGGCCCCCAACGATGAACAGTTTGAGCAGGCCATGGCAGAGCTCACGGCCGCCGGAGAGGAGCTCTAGGATGGCAGACGTCAAGAAAATCGCCACGCGTGTAAGCTACGGCGAGGCCCTCGTCGAGCTCGCCAACGAGCACGATGACTTTGTGGTCCTCGACGCCGACCTGGCCGCCGCCACGCAGACCGGTAAGTTTAAGGCCGCTTGCCCCGACCGCTTCTTCGATGTGGGTATCGCCGAGAGCAACCTGATGGGCGTCGCCGCCGGTATCGCGACCACTGGTCGTGTTGCCTTCGCGAGTACCTTTGCCATGTTCGCTGCCGGTCGCGCCTTTGAGCAGGTCCGCAACTCCATCGGCTACCCGCACCTCAACGTTAAGATCGGTGCCACGCACGCCGGCATCTCGGTGGGCGAGGACGGCGCCACGCACCAGTGCTGCGAGGATATCGCCCTCATGCGCGTCATCCCCGGCATGACTGTGATCGTTCCTGCCGACGACGTCGAGGCCCGTGCCGTGACGCGCGCCGCCTACGAGTGCGACGGTCCGGTGTACATGCGCTTTGCCCGTTTGGCCTCGCCGGTTATCAACGACCCCGAGACCTATAAGTTCGAGTTGGGTAAGGGCATTGTCATGCGCGAGGGCGCCGATGTGACCATCATCGCCTGCGGCCTGATGGTCGGCGAGGCTCTCGAGGCCGCCGAGCAGCTCGCTGCCGAGGGCATCGATGCTGAGGTCATCAACATGCACACCATCAAGCCCATCGATGCCGACCTGATCGTCAAGAGCGCCACCAAGACCGGCCACGTCGTGACCGTCGAGGAGCACTCTGTGATCGGTGGCCTGGGCAGCGCCGTTGCCGACGTCCTGTGCGAGCAGTGCCCGACGCCGCTCAAGAAGATCGGCGTCAACGACGCCTTCGGTGAGTCTGGCCCGGGTGCCGAGCTCCTGCACAAGTACGGCCTGGACGCCGCCAACATCGTGGCGACCACCAAGGAGTTCTTGGCCTAGGGCAAGACGAGGCAAAGCATCGCTTCGACAACCGCAAACAAGCCAGAACAGGGGCGTCCTCAAAGAGGGCGCCCCTGTTTATGCTGAATTTAAATTAGAGTCCTGCCAAGCAAAGTTCCCATGGGGAAACGGGCCCATCCCAACAAAGTGCAATTCAGACCCTTCCAACTTTGTATGCGCAGCATCTCAAGTTGGTGCGTCGGCCCCAT
>UQNB01000106.1 GCA_900542235.1 uncultured Collinsella sp. | reverse complement strand
CGCAGCCGAGTCGCCGCAGGCGGGGGCCGGGCTTAGTTTTCAGAACACTCCGCAGACCAGTGTGGCGCCTTGTCCGCAGCTCCGAAGGAGCAGGACAAGGCGCCACACATGGTCGAGGACATTCTGAAAACTAAGCCCGGACCCCGCCGGACAGGTCGCACTACTCGCAGAGCAGCTTAGCAATCTGGACGGCATTGGTTGCCGCGCCCTTACGGATTTGGTCGCCGCAGCACCAGAAGGTGATGCCGCGCGCGGCCTCGGGGTTCGAGATGTCGCGACGCACGCGACCGACCCAAATCAGGTCCTGGTCGGACGTATCCATCGGCATGGGGAAGCGATCGTGCGCGTCCTCGGCGCTCATGTCGTCGACCAGCTTCACGCCCGGAGCGGCAGCCAGCGCGGCACGGGCCTCTTCCACCGTAATATCGCGCTCAAACTCGAGCGTAATGCTCTCGGAGTGCGAGCGCAGCACGGGCACGCGCACGCAGGTGCAGTTCACGCGCAGCTCGGGCAGGTGCATGATCTTGCGGCCCTCGTTCTGCAACTTCATCTCCTCGGAGGTAAAGCCCTCTTCCTTGACACCGCCAATCTGCGGAATCAGATTGCTCGCGAGCTGGGCGGCAAATGCACGCGGCTCGGGAATCTCCTCGCCACGGCCCAGGGCGGCCAGCTGAGCCTCGAGCTCGGCCATGCCGGGAGCGCCGGCACCCGAAGCAGCCTGATACGTCGAGACGATCATGCGCTTCACGCCGGCGAGCTGATGCAGCGGCCACGTAGGAACCAGGCCGATGATGGTCGCGCAGTTGGGATTGGCGATAAGGCCGTGATGCCACTTGATGTCGTCGGCATTGATCTCAGGCACAACCAGCGGCACCTCGGGATCCATGCGGAAGGCGTGGCTGTTGTCGACCACGACGGCGCCGCGCTTGACGGCCTCGGGCAGTAGCTCCTTCGCAATATCGTCGCCGGCGGCGCCGAGCACGATGTCGCAGCCCTCAAAGGCCTCGGGGCAAGCCTCCTCAATCACAACCTGCTCGCCGCGGAACTCGACGGTCTTGCCCGCAGAGCGCGCGCTCGCCAGCAGCTTGAGCTTGCCGACCGGAAACTCCTGCTCGTTGAGGCACTCGAGCATCTGGGTGCCCACGGCTCCCGTCGCGCCCAAAATAGCAACCGTGTACTGTTTCATGCTTCCCCCTTTAAAGGCTGTGGCTTTTGCCCGCACGCCGAGCAGGCCGATTATTGTTGCCAGTGTATACAAGAACAGGGCGGGCACGAAACCCGCCCCGTCGAAACGAAACCGAAACGAAACGCCCCGCCGTAGTTTTTGAGGCAAGTCCCAAAAATCTACTGGGATAGCAGCTACTTGTGGAGCGCGGCCGGGGCGGGATCGACCGGCACGGGAACCTCCAGGTCGGAGACCTTCACAATGCCGTTCTCGTCGGAGAAGGCGCGGTAAATGGTCCGAATCGCCAGGTCGAAGTCCTTCTCCTCGACACCGATAATGATGTTGATCTCGTCACAGCTCTGCGAAATCATGCGCACGCTCACGCCCGCCTGGCCAAGCATGCCAAACAGGTGGCCCGAGATACCTGCGCGGCCGCGCAGGTTACGACCGACGGTCGCGATGAGCGCCAAGCCCTCGACAACCTCGATCTCGAGCGGTTCGACCTCCTGCTGGATGTCACCCACGAGTGAGTACAGCGAATCGTGCACATCCTGCTCCTGCACCACGGCGCCAAAGCGGTCGACGCCGGTGGGCATATGCTCGACGGAAACGTCATAGCGTTCGAACACCGAAAGTGCACGGCGCATAAAGCCGACACGGGGCTTGGTGCGGTCGCGGGCAACGTTGATGGCGACAAAGCCGCGCTTGCCGGTCACGCCGGTAATGATAGGCTCCGCCTCACCCTCGTCGGCCGTCTCGCTAATGATGGTGCCGGGGTCCTGCGGCGCATTGGTGTTCTTGATGACCAGCGGAATACCCGCCTCGCGCACGGGGAACACGGCCTCCTCGTGCAGGACGCTTGCGCCCATGTACGAAAGCTCGCGTAGCTCCTCGTAGGTAACGCGCGCAATAGGCTGGGCCTCGGGAACAATACGCGGATCGGCAGAATAGAAACCCGAGACGTCAGTCCAGTTCTCATACAGGTCGGCGCCCAGGCACTTGGCCAGGATCGAGCCCGAGATATCGCCGCCGCCACGATCGAGCAGCTTGATCTGACCCTCACGCGTCGCGCCGTAGAAACCGGGCATAACAAAGCCGCCCTGCTGGCCGTACTCCTGCACCAGCTCGGAGGTACGGTTCATGCTGAGCGTACCGTCGTGATGGAACGCCACAACCGTCGCGGCGTCCAGGAACGGCAGGCCCAGGTACTCGGCCATCAGGCGAGCGGTGAAATACTCGCCACGGCTCACGAGCTCCTCGGTGGAGTAGCCGCCCGAGCGGGCGCGCTCGGCAAAGGCTGCGAACTCCTCGCGGATGGGATAGGTGAGCTCCAGCTCGTCAGCGATATCAAAATAGCGCTGGCCAATGTCCTCGAGCAGCTCCTCGCACGACACGTGGTACTTAACGTGCGCGTTAACCAGGTAGAGCAGGTCGGTCACCTTGGTGTCGCCCTTAAAGCGACGACCGCAGGCAGAAACCACCACAAAACGACGGGCAGGATCGGCATCGACGATGGCCTTGATCTTCTTAAAGTGTTCGGCGTCGGCGACCGACGAGCCGCCAAACTTGGCAATTTTTATCATGGCGTGGAGGTTACCTTTCTAAAAGCCTCTGCAAACCTGTTTTGCGCGCTCTGATACCATGGGTTCACCGATTGGGACCAAGGTATCCGAGGAGCACTGTTATATGGGAACTTATCATAGTACACGAGGACGCACTTTATCATGCTCAAGTAAGGTGGCAATCCGCACCGGCATCGCTCCCGACGGGGGTTTGTTTGTCTCGGACGAGCTTGGCACCCAGCAGGTCGATATCAGCTCGCTTGCAGATAAATCGTACTTTGAAATCGCTCAAAATGTGTTGGGAATGTTACTGAACGATTACACGGACGAAGAAATTTCGGCGTGTGTCGACGAGGCATATCGTGGCACGTTCGCAAGTGAAGAGGTCACACCGCTCGTCAAACTCGATACAGCGCCGGGCGCCAACGCCCCTCAAACCTATGTGATGGAGCTCTTTGGCGGCCCCACAAGCGCCTTTAAGGACGTCGCCCTGCAGATGCTCCCCCGCCTGATGGCCCGCACCTCTGCCAAGGACGGCGGCGCCGAGCGCATCATGATCGTCACCGCCACGTCGGGCGACACGGGCAAGGCAGCACTCGCCGGCTTTGCCGACGCCCCGGGCACGGGCATCACCGTCTTTTATCCCGAAGGCAAGGTCAGCCGCGTGCAGAATCTGCAGATGTCCACGCAGGAGGGCGATAACGTCGCCGTCTGCGGCATCCGCGGCAACTTCGACGATGCCCAGAGTGCCGTCAAGCGCATCTTTGCCGATAAGGAGCTTGCCGAGCGCCTGGAAGCCGCCGGCACTGTGCTTTCGAGTGCCAACTCCATCAACGTCGGCCGCCTGGTGCCGCAGGTTGTCTACTACTTTGCCGCCTATGCGCAGCTGCTGCGCGCCGGCGCCATTGTGGCCGGCGACGCCGTGGAGTTCTGCGTACCGACCGGCAACTTTGGCGACATCCTGGCCGGCTACTATGCCAAGCGCATGGGTCTGCCCGTCGCCAAACTCGTCGTGGCCAGCGACAAGAACAACGTGCTCGCCGACTTCCTGACCACCGGCGTCTACGACCGCAACCGTCCGTTCTTCACGACCATCTCGCCGTCGATGGACATCCTCATCAGCTCTAACCTGGAGCGCATGCTGTACTTCCTGTCCGATGGCGACTGCGAGCTCGTTGCCGGCCTTATGGAGCAGCTGGCACAGACTGGTCGCTACGAGGTTCCCGCCGACCTGCTGGCAAAGATTCAGAGCGTCTTTGGCTGCGGTTGGGCCAGCGAGGACGAGGTCCGCGCTGCCATCAAGAGCTGCTGGGACGCAAACGGCTACGTGATTGACCCGCACACCGCCTGCGGCTATCACGTCTTTGAGCAGGTCGCCCCCGCCGAGGGCGCTAAGGCCCGCGTGCTGCTTTCGACCGCCAACCCCTACAAGTTCCCGCGCGCCTGCTGCGACGCCCTGGGGCTCGACGTTCCCGAGGACGATTTTGAGGCTATGCGTGTGCTCGAGCAGGCCACCAACACGGTCGCCCCGACCCAGCTCGCCGAACTCGAGTCCAAACCCGTCCGCTTCGAAGACGTCTGCGACGTCGATGAGATGGCCAGCTACGTCGAGTCCGCAGCAAAAAAGATGGCTACCAACTAAAAACCCCTTATAAGGCGCCGGCGAAAGCCGGCGCACCTTCTTTTATCAGATAACCCCCGGGATGATGACGAACGCGCACAGCGTGCCTGGCTGTTTAGTTCGTCGCGAGTTCCGCACGCAAAGGAAAGCACTTAATGTGCTTTCCGTCTTGCGCAG
>UQNB01000105.1 GCA_900542235.1 uncultured Collinsella sp. | reverse complement strand
TCAACCTTCAGCCTAAGCCTGTGGCAAAGGCTCCGGCCAAGTCTGCCGCCAAGAAGACGACCGCGACCAAGACCACGACCGCTAAGAAGGCCACGGCTGCGAAGTCGACGACGACCAAGGCTGCTACGACGAAAGCCGCCGCGAAGACGACCCCGAAGGCCGCTGCAAAGCCCGCCGTCAAGGTCGAGGAGGCGCCCTCCGAGCCCAAGGCCAAGGTAGCTGTCGAGGCAAAGCCGGCCGCCAAAACCACCACGCGCAAGCGCGCTACGACGACGGTCAAAAAGGCCACGACCAAGGCTGCTGCTCCCAAGGCAGAGGCTAAGGACGAGGACAAGCCCGCAGTAAAGGCCGAGCCGGCGCCGAAGGCCGCTGAGGCCAAGACCGCTCCCAAGACTAAGGCAAAGACCGAGCCCGCCAAGAAGGCCCCGGTCTCCCCCGCCGCTCCAGCCGAGGAAAAGGCTCCGACCAAGAAGACCTCCGTCCGCAAGGCAACGGCCACCCGCAAGCGTCACTAGTCTGGACGATTAAAACTTAATCCAACGCAAAAGAGGGCGCCCCAACCAGGCGCCCTCTTCTTGGTTGAACTTCTCTATTAAAAAGAGGGCCGGTTTACTACGACAAAATAGCTCTGGCCGACCACGGAGAGTATTCTATGAAATTGGCAACGCTTCTACCTGCGGATTTAATATCACCAAATTGACCGTGGTTGAGATCATTCAATTCGTCGTAGTAAACCGATGTACTTTTGTTTGACTACAAATAGTATCCGCCTGGGCGTTTTCGAATATCGCGATAATTTGGATGGTAAAACGATTATCTAGGACAACCGTTCGCCGATGGTAAACGGATGTTGTTTATACAGCCTGTGTACAACAGATATACTTATATCCTGTGCGTAAAGC
Organism: uncultured Collinsella sp.; assembly: GCA_900542235.1. Classification (GTDB taxonomy): domain Bacteria; phylum Actinomycetota; class Coriobacteriia; order Coriobacteriales; family Coriobacteriaceae; genus Collinsella. The sequence goes on along the minus strand of UQNB01000105.1, from coordinate 3,685 downwards.
CCATGGCCCGCAGGCCGTGATTCTATTGAACTGGACCGTATTATGAGATTGATTCACAACAGCCGTCTGCCGCAGTTTCGTACTCCGTTTGGCGCTGTGACCACTGGAACTTCCGTTTCGCTATCGGTGATTTTGGAGGATGCCGACCCCAACCAGGCAACGCTCACCCTGCGCACCTGGGTCGATGAAATCGGTGAGTCTCTGTATCCCATGACGCACGAGGGCGACGGCATATTTACCGTAGAGCTTGAGTGCACTGAGCCCTGTCTTATCTGGTACAGCTTTATCTGCAACATCGAGGGCCAGCCCGAGGTACGCCTGGGTGCACCGCAGGGTCGCACCGGTGGCGAGGGTGTGACCTACAACTACGCCGAGGTTCCGTCCTTCCAGATTACCGTCTACAAGCACCGAGAGAACCGTCCCACTTGGTACGAGCGCGGTATGGTCTACCAGATCTTCCCCGACCGCTATGCACGCGACGAAAACTGGCGCGAACGCACGCTTGCCGAAGTTGAAAAACCGCGCAAAGGAATCCAGCGCCGCATGGTCGAGGACTGGAACGAACCGCCCGAGTACGAGCGTGCCGAAGACGGCTCCATCAAGACCTGGGATTTTTACGGCGGCTCGCTCAAGGGTATCCAAAATGACCTGCCCCGCATTGCCGAGCTAGGCTTTACGGCCATCTACCTCAACCCCATCTTTGAGGCCGCGAGCAACCACCGCTACGACACGGCCGACTACACCAAGATCGACCCGATCCTGGGCACCGAGCAGGACTTTACCGAGCTGTGCCAGGCAGCCGAGAAGCTGGGCATCTCCATCATCCTGGACGGCGTCTTCAACCACACGGGCGACGATTCGATCTATTTCAACCGCTACGGCAACTATCCCGGCGTGGGCGCCTGGCAGAGCGAGGATTCACCGTGGCGCGATGCGTTTTACTTCCATGAGGACGGCTCGTATGACTGCTGGTGGGGCGTGGGCAACATGCCCGCCATCAATGAGAGCTCCAAACTGGTGCGCGAGCGGCTCCTGGGCAAGGACGGCGTGATCCGAAAATGGCTGCGCGCCGGCGCCCATGGCTGGCGTCTGGACGTGGCCGATGAGCTTTCCGATGACTTCCTGGCCGAGATCAAAAAGGCCGTGCTCGCCGAGAAACCCGATGCGCTGCTGCTCGGCGAAGTCTGGGAGGACGCCTCCAACAAGATCAGCTATGGCCACCTGCGCCGCTATCTGCAGGGCTCTGAGCTCGACTCTGCCATGGACTACCCCTTCCGCGATATGGTCATCGGCTTTTTGATGGGCTACAAGAATGCCTATCAAGCTGCTGAGGATATCGAAACCCTGCGCGAGAACTACCCGCGCGAGGCGCTGGCCTGCGCACTCAATCTGCTTTCGAGCCACGACCGCCCGCGCATTATCTCGGTGCTCGGCGGTGGCCCCGACGAGTCGCAGCTGCCCGAGAGCGAGCGCAGCAAATGGCGCCTGGACGAGAACTCGATGGGCCTGGCCAAGAGCCGTTTTTGGTTGGCAACGCTCATGCAGATGACCTTCCCAGGAGTGCCCTCGATCTATTACGGCGATGAGTACGGCCTGGAGGGCCTCACCGATCCGGGCAACCGCCGTACCCTGCCGACCAAGGACCAGCTCCACGACTTCGATACGCTGGCCATTGTTAAGAACGCGTCTGCTGTGCGCCGCGCGCTACCCTTTATGGTCAATGGCGAGATCAAGGCCTTCGCGCTCAACGACGACGTCTTGGCCTACACCCGCACGGGCAAAGACGGCGAGGCCGCGACGGTTATCATCAACCGCAGCCTGCGCAATTCGCACTGCGTGACGATTCCGGCGCTCGGCGAATGCGCAAGCGACGTGATCAGCGGCCACGAGTGCGAAATCCACAACGGTACGGTTACGCTCGACCTGTACCCGCTGGGCTCTTCGATCATCTATCACCATGCCGAGAAGCGCCTGCAGGAGCCGCTCGATCACGGCGCGGGCGTCGTGTGCCACATCACCTCGGTGCCGACCGATGACGGCAAGCCCGGCACAATCGGTGTGCCCACGCGACGTTTTATCGACCACCTGGCCGCCATGGGCATGCGCTACTGGCAGGTTCTGCCCGTCAACCCGACGGACTTCTTCCGTTCCCCTTACGCTGGGCCTTCGGCCTTTGCAGGCAATATCGACCTGCTGCCCGAGAGCCACGAGGAGTTGGCCGCCGACTTTGCTACCTGGAAGGCCCACGGAGGCGAAGATGCCGATCCGTTGTACACGGCGTTTAAACATCGCAACGCCGACTGGCTCGAGAAGTACTGCGTCTACATGGCGGTAAAAAAGCACTTTGAGGGACTGTCGCGCCACGATTGGCCGGCAGATGTCGCGCGCTACAACGAGTATCTAATTGATGACAAGCGCTTCCACGACGAGGCCGAGCTGCAGGCGTACATGCAGTATCGCTTTGACCTTGCCTGGTGCGAGCTCATGAACTATGCACACAAGAAGGGCATCGAGGTCATCGGCGATATCCCCATGTATGTCTCGGACGATTCGGCCGACGCGTGGAGCGAGCCCGAGAACTTCTGGCTGTCCGACACCGGCAAGGCGATTGAGATTTCGGGCGCGCCGCCCGACAACTTTGCGCCCGAGGGCCAGGTGTGGGGAAACCCCACCTTCCGCTGGGATCACATGAAGAAGAACGGCTATAGCTGGTGGATGGATCGCCTGCGTCGTGCGTTCGCGCTCTACGACCGTGTGCGCCTGGACCACTTCCTGGGCTTCCACAGCTACTTTAGCATCCCCGCCGGCAAGGCCTGTGCCGACGGCCGCTGGCTTCCGGGACCGGGCAAGGACCTGTTCCAGACCGCCTACGACGAGCTGGGTCCGCTTAACTTTATCGCCGAGGACCTAGGCTATTTGACGCCCGGTGTTCACGCGATGGCTTCGACCTGCGGCTTCCCCGGCATGGACGTGCTAGAGTTTAGCGATTACGACGTTCGCTGCGGAATTCATCCCACACCAGACAAGATCCTGTATACCTCGACACACGACACCTCGACGCTTGCCGGATGGTGCACACGCTCCTTTGCAGGCGGCGACGAGCCGAGCGGCATTGCATTGGCTGGCGAGCTCATGGGCAATGCCCTGGCAAGCGATGCTCCGCTCGTGATGATGCCGCTGCAGGACGTGCTGGGACTGGGCGACGATGCACGCATGAACGTGCCGGGCGTGGCCACGGGCAACTGGACTTGGCAAGCTGACGAGGCCGACGTTGCGGCAGCCGAGGGCAAAACTGCGAAGCTCCTGCGCAGCACCCATAGATTCTGGGGCGAAGCGTGATAAAACCCCCGATATAGGGTACAGTTACAGCTGTTTGAATTTATGCGGGCAGAGCGATCTGCCCGCTTTGTGCTGAAAAGGAAGTATTATGGCGCGCTACGATTACAAGTGCTCGAGCTGCGGCAACGTGTTTGAGGTTGAGCACCCCATGTCCGAGACACCCGAGGTCGTATGCCCCAGCTGCGGCGCCCCGGCATCCAAGACGTTCTCAGCCAGCGGCATTAAGTTCGACGGAAGCGGTTTCTACAACACCGACCAGCGAAGCGGCGGCTCCAGCACCAACGCCACAAGCGGCTGCTGCGCCAACTGCCCGCATAACCACTAGTGACAAGCGGCCCCGCGATCA
>UQNB01000104.1 GCA_900542235.1 uncultured Collinsella sp. | reverse complement strand
GCGAGCCTACCGACATCGCCACGCCCGAGCGCGTCGCCCAGGTGCTCAATGCCGAGATGCAGGCGCTGGGACTCAGCACCGCACGCGTCATGCTCAACCAAGCCGACACACTTGCCGACTCAACGATAGCCGACCGCTTCCAGGCAGCCCTCGGCCGCCCCGTCGTCGCCACCAACCTCAAGTAGCTGGCGCTGCCCCAGCAGGCCTATAAGTTGCGGTGGAATAGTTCCTGAAACGGCCTATTTGGCGGCTAAACAGGAACTATTCCACCGCAACTGCGGATGGAAATCCGGTGATCTTCCTGCTAGCGGGGCACGTAGCGACCGGGCTGGGCTCCGGTGGGCTCGCCGTCGCGCGCAGCCAGTACGCCGTTCACAAACACGGCCTTGGCGCGGCCGTGCGCCTCAAAGCCCTCGAGCGGCGTGTAGTCCACGGCCTGATGCTGCGTCGCGGCGCTGATCGTCCAACGCGCGCACGGATCCCACACGCACACGTCGGCATCAGCGCCCTCGGCAAGACAGCCCTTGCGCGGATACATGCCAAAAACGCGCGCCGGATTCTCGCTCATCAAGCGGCACAGATCCTCGGGACCCAGCTGTCCCTCAAAGCTCGTGGCAATCGCAACGGGACGATGCTCCACGCCGGGCCCGCCGTTGGGAATCGCGCGGAAATCATCGCGTCCTCGGTCCTTTTGCCCGTGCAGGTTAAAGCTACAGTGGTCGGTCGCAATCGTATCGATCTCGCCGGCCACAAGCGCCTCGCGCAGTGCCGCACGGTCGCCGGCATGGCGCAGCGGCGGACTCATCACGTACTTGGCGCCCGCAAAGCCGTCCTCGCCCTGCTCCAAGTAGCACGTGTCGTCGAGCATCAGATACTGAGGGCATGTCTCGACATAGATGTTCTTCTGCCCGCGCGCTTTGGCAGCGCGAATGGCCTCGAGCCCCAGCTTGGTCGAAAGGTGCACCACGTTGACCGGAGCGTCCCCGGCCAAGTGCGCCAGATACAGCAGGCGGCTCACGGCCTCGGCCTCACACACGTCTGGACGGCTGAGCGCATGGCCCTCGGGCCCGTGGATACCCTGCTCAAACACGCGCTTCTGCAGCGCGTTGACCAACGTGCCGTTCTCGCAATGCACGCACAGGATACCGCCCACGCGCTTGAGCTCCTCCAGCACCTCGAGCGTCTCGGCATCGTCCAGGCGCAGATGGTCGTAGGCAAAGTAGGTCTTAAACGACGACACGCCCGCCTCGCGCATGGCCGAAAGATCGGCGCGGTTGCGCTCATTCCACTCGGCAAGCGCCATATGGAAGGCATAGTTGGCGGTGCAGGTGCCGTCGGCGCGATGATGCCACTCGACCAAGGCATCGGGCATGGTCACGCCGCGATCGGCCGTCGCGTAGTCCACAATGGTCGTCGTGCCGCCGCAGGCAGCCGCGCGCGTGCCGGTCTCAAAGCTATCGGCTGTCCAATCCATGCCGGTCCAGCACTGCATGTGCGTGTGGCCGTCGATAAAGCCGGGAAACACCCAACAGTCGGTGGCGTCCTCGACGGTATCGCCCTCGCCCGGCTCGATTGCCGCGGCAATCCGCACAATCTTGTCGCCCTCCATGGCAAGATCGGCGCGGCGAAGCCCCTGGGGCGTCACGAGTGCGCCGTTTTTGATGATGATCATAATTGCTCCTTATTGATTGATGCAGTTGGCCACGCGATCAAAATACGAGCAGGCGGCGATATGCTCCGTTATGCGTCGCTGTCCTTTGACGGTATCGACGTCCCACAGCTCGTAGGCACGCGCCTCGACCAGCACCACGTCGGCACGGTCCTTGAGGATCGAACCGCCGCCGTCCTTACCCTCAAGACACATAAGTGCATCGAACAGTTCCGCCGGAAAGATCACCGGGCTCGAAGGCTCACCGTTGCACGCAAGGCGCACCGAATGCTTGCGGCCACGCTCGTCAAATGCACGAACCATAGCCTCAAAAGAATCCGAACTCACGAGCGGCTGGTCGCCCGGCAAAAAGAGGCAACCTTTCCAGTTGCGTTCGACTCCCCACGAAAGCCCCGCACGGACGCTTTCGCTGCGCAGCTCGCCATCGTGCAGCACGCACGGGCAATGCTTGTCCTCGCAAATCTGGGCGACCTCGGGCCAACGCGTCGAAACCACAACGTCAAAGCCCCGGGGAACCGAATCGATAGTCCGGGCAATCAGCGGCTTGCCATAGATATCGGCAAGCATCTTGTTAGAGCCAAATCGCTTGCCCTCGCCCGAAGCCATAATGACGCAACCAAGTTTCATGGCGATACCTCCCCTGAAACCATCGTACCCATAACTCGCGTCGCGGGGCATCTACATCGAAAGCGCTTATCCCGCACGCCCACGATGCAAAAAGGGGCACCCCGCCGGTTGGCAGAGCGCCCCCTTTACATGGCTTACCTCAGCGCGGCTTTAGGCCTGGAACCAACGGGCGGTGTTGCGCTCGTCGAGGGCCTTGAGGGTAGCGGCGGGATCGGCAACCTTCTGCAGGAACATCATGGCTGCGATGGCGTACGGCTTGTAGCTGGCCTCCTTGTACATGCCCACGCGGTGCATGTCGAAGACGTCGGCGTTGACCTCGCCGTGCTCGCAAGAGACACCAGAGATGTCGGCGGGCAGCGGATGCATAAAGATAGTGTCCTGGCCGTTGGCGGTCTTCTCCATGAGCTCGGTCGTGGAGCACCAATCCTGATGGGTGGCGTTCTGAGCGAGCAGCTCCTTCTCGAGCGCAGCGATGCCGGCGTCGTCGCCATCGGCGTACAGGTTGGTGCGCTTCTCCATGGCGGCAAACGGAGCCCAGCTCTTGGGGATCACGATGTCGGCGCCTTCGAAGGCCTCGGCCATGGTGTTGACCTGCTTAAAGGTGGTGCCGGACTCGGCGGCATAGCCCTTGGCGCGCTCGACGACCTCGGGCATGAGGTCGTAGCCCTCGGGGTGAGCCAGGGTGACGTCCATGCCAAAGCGGGGCAGCAGGCTGACCAGCGACTGCGGGCAGGACAGCGGCTTGCCGTAAGAGGGCGAATAGGCCCAGGTGACGGCAACCTTCTTGCCCTTGAGGTTCTCGAGGCCGCCAAACTCGTTGATGAGGTAGAGCATGTCGGCAGAGGACTGCGTGGGGTGATCGGAGTCGGACTGCAGGGAGATGAGCGTGGGACGGTGATCCAGAACGCCGTCCTCGTAGGCCTGCTGGACAGACTCGGAGACCTCGGCCATGTAGGCGTCGCCCTTGCCGATGTACATGTCATCGCGGATGCCGATGACGTCGGCCATGAAGGAGATCATAGTAGCGGTCTCGCGGACGGTCTCGCCGTGAGCGATCTGGGACTTCTTCTCGTCCAGGTCCTGCAGCTCAAGGCCGAGCAGGTTGGCGGCCTTAGAGAAGGAGAAGCGCGTACGGGTGGAGTTGTCGCGGAACAGGGAGACGGCCAGGCCCGAGTCGAAGATCTTGGACGAAACGTTGTTCTCACGCAGCTCGCGCAGGGCGTCGGCGACGATGTAGAGAGCCTTGAGCTCATCGGTGGTCTTGTCCCAGGTGTGCAGGAAGTCGCTGCCGTACATGCCCTTAAAATCGAGGCCGTTCAGCTGCTCGACGAGCTCGGTAAACTTGGCGTCCATGTAAATATCCTTTCCAAAGATGAAACGATTGCAATGAGTAGATGTGCTCCGGCATGCGCGTGTGGCTAGAACATGCAGAGCACTATGACGAGGACCCGCTACCGTTGAGGAAGCATGGGAGCTAACGACCGCGGGCCCCAAGTCAACAGGGGGTGCCGGGGACACGAGCTGTCCCCGGCTCAACAAGATCGAGGAATGGGACTAATCGATCTTGTTGTTGGTCAGACCGGCGCGGAACACGGTGGCGTCGCCATCGGCCTGGCTCGGATCGTAGAGGTTCAGGGCAGCCACATACATGGCGGCAGCGGTGACCAGGTCGTCCTTGTAGGTGACCTCGTTGGGAGCGTGAGCCTGAGACTCGGCACCCGGGCCGAAGCCGACGCAGGGGATGCCATAGCGGCCCTGGATGGAAACGCAATTCGTGGAGAAGGTCCACTTGTCGCACAGCGGGCGACCGGTGCGCTTGTCCATGCTGGGCTCGCAGCCGATGCGCTCGTCACCGAACATGGCCTTGTGGGCGTCGACGAGGGCCTTGACGTGCGGAGCGGTCTCCTTGTTGATCCACGTGGGGAAGTAAGCCTCGGTCTCGTAGACCTCGCCGGTCCAGGACGGACGGTCGTACATGTACATGGAGACCTTCACGTCGTCGCCGTACTTCTTGGCGGCCGGCAGGTTACGGATCTCGTCCAGGCAGGACTCCCAGGTCTCACCGGCGGTCATGCGACGGTCGATGGAGATGGCGCAGGAGTCAGCGACAGCGCAGCGGCTGGGGCTGGTGTAGAAGATCTGGCTGACGGTGCAGGTGCCGCGGCCCAGGAAGCGGGCGTCCTCGAAGTGCTCGGGGTTGTACTTGGGGTCGAGCATCTTGACGAGGCCCTTGATGTCGGTCGACTCGTCACAGCCGTTGTTGTTGAGGGCGCGGACGTCGGCGATGATGTCGGCCATCTTGTAGATGGCGTTGTCGCCCCGCTCCGGCGCGCTGCCGTGGCAGCTGA
>UQNB01000103.1 GCA_900542235.1 uncultured Collinsella sp. | reverse complement strand
GGGCCGCCGATGCAATACGCCTCGTCGGCAAGCTGCACGTGTAGCGCGTCCGCATCGGCCGTGGAATAAACGGCGACGGTCTTGATGCCCATATCGCGGCACGCGCGGATAACACGGACCGCGACTTCGCCACGGTTGGCGATGAGCACTTTGTCGAACATGAAGCCTTCCTTAACTTTCGTGCACGAGTGCAAAAGACATATCGGCGCGGCAGCAAACCTCACCGTTGACGCTCGCAGTACCCGTCGCAAAGCGGAACGGCCCGCGCGCGCGTGTGATGGAGCACACCAGATCCACCGTGTCGCCCGGGCGCACCGGACGCTTAAAGCGCACCTTGTCCAGGCTCGTATAGAACGGTGTCGCGCCGCGCGCCTCCTCATCGCCCATCAGCAGCACGCAGCAGTTCTGGGCGAGCATCTCGCACTGAATCACGCCGGGGACGACCGGGTTTCCCGGAAAATGCCCCTGCAAAAAGTACTCATCGCCCGTAATCGTGATCTTGCCGTGGGCCTCGTCGCCCACCAGCTCGGCTTCGTCGAGCAAAAGCATCGGCTCGCGATGCGGTAACAGCTTCTTGAGCTCTTCTTTGTTCATGGATATCACCTATCCGATCCTCATGAGGCAGCTGCCAAACTCCACGAGGTCGCCGTCGGCCACGCAGATCTCGAGCACCTCACCGTCTGCCTCGGCCGTCACCTCGTTGAGAACCTTCATGGCCTCGATGATGCAGAGGGTCTCGCCGGCCTTGACCTTGGAGCCCACGCGCACAAACGGCTCGTCGCCCGGCGCAGGGGCAGCATAGAAGACGCCCACCATGGGAGCAGTCACCTCGGTGCCCTTGGGCTCCGGCGCGGCGGCAGGTGTCTGCGTGGCGGGTTCCGGTGCGGCAGGCGCGACTGTGGGAGCTGCAACTTGAGCGGCCACGGCACCCGGCATAGGCATGGGCACGGCAACCGGCTGCGCGGCACTCGCGCGCTCGAGTTCGACCGCGGTGCCATCGGGCTCCTCAACACGTACGCGCGTAAGGCCGCGGTCCTCCATCACATCGGCTATCTCGGCAAGTCTTTTGGAATCCATGCTCTAGCTCCTCGTATATCTACGCAGCGCGATGGCGGCGTTGTGCCCGCCAAAGCCCAGGTTGGTCGAAAGCGCCCAGGTAAGGTCGGCGCGAACCGCTCGATTAGGCGTGTAATCAAGATCGCAGGCGGGATCGGGCGTGTGGTAGTTAATGGTCGGCGGCACCACGCCCTGCTCGAGCGCCATGGCACAGGCCATGACCTCGATGGCACCCGTGGCACCGATCATGTGCCCGGTCATCGACTTGGTCGACGAGACATGTGCGGCGCGCGCCGCGTCCTCGCCGAGCGCTCGCTTAATGCCCGCCGTCTCGGACGAATCATTAAGCTTGGTCGAGGTGCCGTGGGCATTGATGTAGAGGCCCTCGGAAGGCTTGACGTCGCCCTCGGCCACCGCCAGCGATATCGCGCGGGCAATGCCGGCAGCCTCGGGATCGGGACTCGTGATGTGATAAGCATCATCGGTGTTGCCGTAGCCCACGACCTCGGCATAAATGTGCGCACCGCGCGCCTGCGCATGTTCCATGCTCTCGAGTACCAGCACGCAAGCGCCCTCGCCCATCACAAAGCCGTCGCGGTCTGCATCGAACGGGCGGCAAGCCGTCGCAGGATCGGGGTTGGTGGTCAATGCGCGGCAGGACGTAAAGCCTGCAACGGCATCGGGGATAATGGCCGCCTCGGCGCCGCCCGCGAGGATCGCGTCGGCATAGCCGTGCTTGATGGCGCGGAACGCCTCGCCCACCGCATGGGCCGAGGTCGCGCAAGCAGTCACGACTGGCAGGGTCGGTCCCTTTGCCTTGTGGCGGATCGCGATATTGCCCGAAGCCATGTTGGGGATCATCATCGCAATCATATAGGGCGATGCGCGGCGAGGTCCACGATCGGCGATCGTGTGGACGTTGTCGACGAGCGTCGTCATGCCGCCCACGCCCGAGCCCACGTAGACGCCCAGGCGCTCACGATCGATGGCGCCTTCGACATCAAAGCCCGCATCGTGCATTGCCTCGTCCGAAGCCGCCATCGCAAACTGAACGCAGGGGTCCAGATGCTTGGCGTCACGCTTGCCAAAGTACTCGTTGCCGTCAAAGCCCTTGACTTCGGCCGCCACCTTGACGGTAAACGCATCGGTATCGAAGTGCGTGATCGGGCCGATGCCACAGGTCCCGGCGCACATGGCCGCCCAGGTGGCAAGCGCGGTGTTGCCGAGCGGCGATACGGCACCGATGCCGGTGATTGCAACTCTCTGTTCCATCATGGTCTCCTCATCCAAGCCGTTCTTCGGCCCTGGTTTCTACATCGCCATTCCGCCGTCGACGCGCACGACCTCGCCCGTAATGTAAGCAGCCGCATCGCTCGCTAAAAAGCGCACCACGCCGGCCACTTCCTCGGGACGTGCCATGCGCTTAAGGGGAATCTGTTCCTCGGTTGCCGTACGCACCTTCTCCGAGAGCTTTGCCGTCATATCTGTCTCGACAAACCCGGGAGCGACCGCGTTCGCTCGTACGCCACGAGGCGCAAGCTCGCGCGCCACCGCCTTGGTAAGCCCTATCACGCCCGCCTTGGAAGCAGCATAGTTGGCTTGCCCGGCATTGCCCATCAGGCCCACGACCGAGCTCATGTTGACGACGCAACCGCCGCGCTGGCGCATAAAGGTCTTGGTGAGCGCGCGCGTCATATTGAATGTTCCCTTGAGATTGACATCGAGCACGCGATCGAATGCGTCATCGCCCATGCGCATGAGCAGGCCATCGCGGGTGATGCCGGCGTTGTTGACGAGCGCCCAAATGGAACCAAAGTCGTTGAGGACCGCTTCCACGCACGCGTTGACAGCAGCGGGATCGGCCACGTCGCATTGATATGCGCGTGCCGTGGCGCCAACCGCCTCACAGGCTTCGCACGTCTTGCGCGCCGCATCGACGCTGCCGGCATAGACGACGGCGATATCAAAGCCGTCCTCCGCCAGACCGACAGCGCAGGCGCGGCCGATACCCCGCGAGCCGCCCGTGACCAGTGCCACGCGACGTGAGTCGTTGCGCTCGAGCGCGCCGTTGTTCAAGTTGCCCATGTCATTCCTTTCGGGTTACAGCCCTGTGGACTATGCGAGCTCGTCGGCAATAGCTGCGACCTGCTCGGCCGTTTCGCACGAATACACGCGAACGTCGCTCAGCGTACGCTTGGCCAGGCCCGACAGCGTTTTGCCAGGGCCGACCTCAATAAACGTGTCGATGCCCTGATTCTGCAGAGCATGCAGCGTGTCGACCCAACGAACGGCATGACTCACCTGATTGGCCAAGACATCCGATGCCGCTCGCGGGTCCGCCGGATAGGGCGCCGCCGTCATGTTTGCCATGACCGGAATCAGCAGCGGTGACGGCGCGTGGCCGGCTTGGATATACGTCGCCAGTCCCTCAGTCGCCTCGGCCATATAGGGGCTATGAAATGCGCCCGACACCGCGACTTTCATAGCGCGGCCGCCAGCCTCTTTTACTAGGACGTCGAGCTCCTGCAGCGCCTCGGGCGCTCCGGCAACAACCGTCTGCTGCGGACTGTTGTAGTTGACCGGCCAGCAGTCCTCGCCGGCCTGTTTTGCCAGGTTCTCGACTTGCGCCGCATCGAGCTTGATGACGGCGCGCATGCCGCCCGGATGGCGCTCGGCAGCCGCGGCCATCAGCGCCGCGCGCTCGCACACGAGCTCAAAGCCCGCTCGCGTATCGAACGCCCCCGCAAAGGTGAGCGCGGCGACCTCGCCAAGCGAAAAACCCGCACAGGCGGCAGGTACCACGCCGCGCTCACGCAGGGCGGCAGCCGCTGCCAGATCGTGAACGAACACGCACGGCTGCGTGTTCTCGGTCTGCGAGAGTTCCTCCTTGGAGGCGCTTCGGCACTGCTCACTGGTCCCCGGGCGCACCTCGTCGGCAATGGCGAACACCTCGGCGGCGGCCGGCGATGCCTCGATCAGGTCGACGCCCATCGCGGGGTGCTGGGCGCCCTGGCCGGCAAACAGAAACGCTACGCCACCCATGCGCACGCACCCTTCAGGACGTGCTCGGCGCCATCGACCAGGTCGTCAACGATTTCACGTGCACTTTGGCGCTCGTTGACCATGCCGGCAATCTGTCCACACAAAAACGAGCCCTCTTCGTAATTGCCGTCCTTGGCGGCCTTGCGAAGGGCGCCCGTGCCCATGGCCCCGAGCTCCTCGACGCTTACGCCCGCCGCCTCGCTCTTGGCGTAGGCGTTGGTGAAGGGGCTCTTGAGGGCACGCACCGGGTGTCCCGTCGAGCGGCCGGTCGCACGCGTCGAGGTGTCGTTGGCCTTCAGGACCATCTCCTTGTACTGCTCCGATACGGTGCACTCATCTGCGATCAGAAAGCGCGTACCCACCTGCACGCCGGCGGCGCCCAGCATAAAGGCGGCCGCCACGCCGCGGCCATCGGCGATACCGCCAGCCGCAACCACGGGAATATCGACCGCATCGACAACCTGCGGCACCAGTGCCATCGTCGAGGTCTCGCCAATATGGCCGCCTGATTCGGTACCCTCGGCAACCACGGCAGTGGCTCCACGACGCGCCACCGGGGGGGCCACACGGCTTAGGGA
>UQNB01000102.1 GCA_900542235.1 uncultured Collinsella sp. | reverse complement strand
GCCAGACCCGCCTCCACGCTGGCGCGGGTGACGTCGACCAGGCGCTGACGCTCGGCCGAGACCTCGCCGATGCAGAACATGCGGCTCGAATCACTAAAGTAACCGTCCAAGATCGTGGAGCAGTCTACGTTGATGATGTCGCCCTCGTGCAGCACATCCGCATCGCAGGGGATACCGTGGCAGACGACGTCGTTGATCGAGGTACACACGCTCTTGGGATAGCCCTCGTAGTTAAGGTCGGCCGGCGTGCCACCGTGCTCGACGGTGTAGTCGTAGATCATCTGGTCGATCTGGTTGGTGGTCATGCCTGCGGCGATATGCTCGCCTACATAATCGAGCACGCCCACGTTGATGGCTGCCGAGCGCTTGATGCCCTCGATATCGGCGGGAGTCTTGTAGAGCGTGCGAGGCAGAACCTCCCAGCCCTCCTCCCACAGGCGCTCGAGGCGCTCATCAAAGGCGCTATGGCATTTCTTATATTTTTTGCCGCTGCCGCACCAGCAAGCGTCGTTGCGGCCGGGCACGGGTCCTTTGTCATACATGGCTAACTTCCTTTCATCCGCAGCTAGTATAGCCCACCCACGCGTCCATAAAAGTTGCGGTGATATAGTTCCGATTTAAGCGGTTTAACAGCACAAATAGGAACTATATCACCGCAACTGATGGGGCGGGATGGCGGGCACTAGCTGCTGCGTGGTTTTGCTAGTAGCTCACCTGGCAGGGAATACCGAGGGCGCGCACGCGCGCGGCAATGGCGTCGAGCACCTCGGGCGCTGCTTTGGCAAGGCCGGCGACCGGTGTCTCGCGCGCTACCGTGTAGATGGTCGCTTCTTGTGGGCGAATGCGCTCAAGCGCCGCGAGCCAGGGGGCAACATACTCCTCGCCGGTGTTATCGAGAGACTTGCCCCGGTACTCACCGCTCAAAAACATCGTCTGGATAATGACATGACCGTTAAAGCCTGCGAACGTCTCGATCTGGTGCTCGACGTCGTAGGGGCCAACGGGCTGGTCGAGCAGCTGGATAAACGCCGGGTCGACGGTATCGAGCTTAAGAATGTTGTCGTCGACCATCATGAGCGCGTCGTGCACCTCGGGGCGGTCGGCGCGCGTGCCGTTGGAGAGCACGGCGATCTTGGAGTTTGGGGCAAGCTCGTCGCGCAGTGCGACGGCACCGGCAATGGCCTGCGGAAACTCCGGTGCGGCGGTGGGCTCGCCGTTGCCTGCGAAGGTGATCACATCGGGGAGCTCGCCCTCGGCTGCCATCTCGCGCAGCTTTGCCTCGAGCGCGTCGAGTACCACGGCGGCTGTGTTGTACGGCTCATGGCAGGGGCGTTCGGCGTTGAGGCCGTTTTCGCAGTAAATGCAGTCGAACGTGCAGATTTTGCCGCTAGCCGGCATCATATTGACGCCGAGCGAAAGACCAAGGCGACGGCTGCGAACAGGCCCAAAGATGGGGCTGGCATTCAAAAACGTAGACATAGGCATATGCTCCTCAAGACTATTGCGCCTAAGCATAGCATCGGCTCCAAAGCGAGGTGCGGGCTCTTGCTTTACGAGTTTCGTTTTTTCACGTCGCTCATGATGCCATGCCATGAAAAGCCTCGGGTCGGGTACAGTTAATCTGTTAACAAGTCGTAAGACAATGCAGGACCATCCAGCCGTACTGACGTGCAACTGGATGGGCATTGATAATGGGGGCACAACATGGATTTTACGGTCGAGAATGCGGGCACCACGATTGCCTGTCGCGAATATGCCGGCCCGGATGTGTCGCCTGATACTCCTGCCTTGGTGTGCGTGCACGGCGCTTGTGTCGACGGCACATTTTTCAACGGCATCGCTTGTGAACTCAGCCGCAACTACCGCGTAATTGCCTACGACCGTCGCGGCTGCGGTGGCAGCAGCGATGCGGCAGACGGCAGCTATGATCTTGCCGCTCAGGCCGCCGACCTGCAGGCCGTGATCGAGCACGTTGGCGCTTCGGCAAATGTGCTTGCGCACAGCGCCGGTACGTTGGTGGCGCTGGAGCTTCTTCGCACCGAACCCCATCTCGTCGACCGTACGATTCTGCATGAGCCGGCTGTGTCGGCCGAAGGCGTCGGCATGGGCGCGGCTCCGGTTTTGCTCGATATGATTGCAGCTGGAAAGGTTTCAAGGGCGCTCCGGCTTTTCTTGGGAGCCCTCGGCGACTTGGACCCCGAGGCTCCTGGGACGACCGAAGCGGAAGCCAAACATGCCCTGCGCAATGGTCGTTGCTTCATGGCCAATGAATACGGAACAAATATGACATATGCTCCCGACTGGGAGCGCGCCCGCGCGTCAAAGGCGGTGTCGGCCGTGTTTTTGGGCGAGCTTTCGGTCGGTACGCCCCGCGAGGCTGGTACGCGAGCGGCTGCTGAATATCTCGATTGCTCTCTCGTGACGATCCCGGGCGCGCATAACGGTCTGCGCGATCGCCCCGTTACGGCGGCCAACGCCGTTCGCGATGTCTTGGAGCGTTAGCACGCTCGATGACCTGCGGGGAGGGGGCTGCTAGCGTTTCGTCATTGTTAACGAATGTGCCCATAACCGCGCGCCCGCGGCTCCATTACCGCCGTTTGCCAGGTCATAAAAATGTAACGATAATCGCGCGTTTGCCTGCAGTTGTTAGATGTTACCCTTGTACCATTTGATATGCACCGTTGCCGTGCGTAACGATAGAAAGGGCCCCATATGCTCAATAATCACGAGGTCAATCTAACCGACGAGGAGGCTGCCGCTGAGGTCGCCCGTGTCGCGAAGAACTACCCCGTGGTGCGTTTGCTGTCGGCCGATCAGATTAAGAGCGAGCCTAACTGCTTGCTCGCCGGCGATCGCTGCCCTTGTCTGCGTCAGTCGAGTCTTGAGGCTTTGGCAGACTCCGATGAGGTGTCGGAGCAACTGCTCAATGATGGCACTGAGTACCGCGCCCGTCTACGCCCTCTGAAGGTCGAGGGCGAGCCTCACGTCTTGCTGATGGTGCGTCCGATTGATGAGCAAGAGGCCGCGGAAGAGGACCTTGTCTACACCGACGTGCTGACGAGCGTGCGCAATCGCCGATATTACGAGGAAAAGCTTCGCAGCGCCCGCATGAATGCCGGCGTTGCGATGATCGACGTTGATGATTTTAGGGCCTTCAACGATGCGTGTGGCCGTCATGCCGGCGACCTTGCGCTCGGTGCTGTGGCGACAGCCATACGCAGCGGAATTCGTTCGACTGACGAGCTTGTGCGCTATGGCTGCGACAAGTTTGTGGTTGTCATGCCCAATATTCCCTCCGATGACTTCACCCGTCGCCTGCATCAGGTGTCCGATGCCGTTCATTCCACGATTATTCCGGGCCATGAGTACGTGAGCTTGACGGCATGTGTTGGTGGCGTTCGCATTCATGGCGAGACGGTCGATGAGGGCGTTGGCCGCGCTGCTCAGTTACTGAGCCGCGCTAAGGCAAAAGCCGGTACGGTCGTGACCGATGCCGATTCCATCGAGGCCTTCCAAAGCGAAAAGCCTTTGGTGCTTATCGCCGATGACTCCGAGATGAACCGAGCCATTCTCAGCGAGATGCTCAAGGACGAGCATTGCATCCTCGAGGCCGATAACGGTCGTGCGGCGCTCGACATGGTCGACCGCTATGGCGATGAGTTGTCGCTCGTGCTGTTGGACATTGTGATGCCGGGCATAAGCGGCTTTGAGGTGCTGGCCGATCTGTCGCGCCGATCGGGTATCGATAATCTGCCTGTCATCATGATTTCGAGCGAAGATTCCGATGATGCGGTTCTGCGCGCGTACGAGCTGGGCGCCTCGGACTATATCAACCGCCCGTTTGACTCCCGTGTCGTGCGCCGCCGTGTAAGCAACACCATCCGCCTATACGCCAAACAGCGCCGTCTGACGAGCCTGCTGTCCCAGCAGTACAACGAGCGCGTCAAGAACAGTCGCATGCTCATCGACATCATGGCCGGCGTCATGGAGCTTCGCAATGGCGAGAGCGGCAGGCACGTTACGAACATCGAGAAGCTGACCGAGCTGCTGCTTGGCTGTCTGGTCCAGCGTAGCGGCACGATCTCCCTCGACAATGAGGAACGCTCTACGATTGCCCTGGCTTCGGCGCTGCACGATATCGGCAAGATGTCGATTGACGATGCAATTCTCAACAAACCCGGGCGCCTTACGCCCGAGGAGTTCGAGATTATGAAAACGCATACCACGATCGGCGCCGACATGCTGCGTGAGCTGGGCCGCCATCACGTCGGCAATGCGCTTATGGAATATGCGTACCAGATTGCGCGTTGGCATCACGAGCGCTGGGACGGCAAGGGCTATCCCGATGGCCTTAAGGGCGACGAGATTCCCATTGCCGCGCAGGTGGTCTCGGTGGCCGACGTGTATGATGCGCTGACGAGCGTGCGCGTGTACAAGGACGCTATCCCGCACAAGGAGGCGATCCAGATGATCCTGGACGGTAAGTGCGGCACCTTTAACCCACTGTTGCTCAACTGCCTGCTCGAGGTGCAAGACCGTATTGCCGAGACGTTGGCACGCCCCGCCGACGTTGTCGCGTTTCCCACGATTTAGTTTGACCAAAGGAGTTTTAATCCATGATTTCCATGCGTGAGGCGTATGAGAAGATCGGCGCTAATTATGATGACGCGTGCGCTCGGCTGATGGGCGAGGAAATGCTTGCCCGCTTTGCCCTCAAGTTTTTGGATGACGAGAGCATGGACAAGCTGGAGGCCGCCATGGCGGCAGGAGACGCCGAAGGTGCGTTTATGGCAGCGCACACGCTCAAGGGCGTGAGCCAGAACCTGGGATTCAATAATCTGTACGAGCCGGCGGTCGTGGTGA
>UQNB01000101.1 GCA_900542235.1 uncultured Collinsella sp. | reverse complement strand
GGGTTTGCAGCGTCGAGCCGTTACGCGGTTCGTAGAACCGCGTAACTAACAAATGAGCATCGCATCACCAAAGCTGAAGAAGCGGTAGCGCTCTTCGATAGCAGCGGCGTAGGCATCCATGATCTGGTCGCGGGTGGCAAGCGCGCTTACGAGCATCATGAGCGTGGAGCGCGGCACGTGGAAGTTCGTGATCAGCGCGTCGACCACGTGATAGGTCGAGCCGGGCATGAGGTAAAGCTGCGTCGTGGCGTTCTCGCGCGCCACGATGTCGCCGCGGCCGAGCGTGTCGGCACCGTCCTCGCGGCCTTCAAAATAGCGAGCCGTCACAGCCGGATCGGACACCGGCGCGTCCGCGTCAAACGCACTCTCGAGCGAGCGCACCGCGGTGGTGCCGACGGCGATCACACGATGACCCTCGGCCTTCGCCTTATGCACGGCGTCGACAACCTCCTGCGACACGTGGTAGCGCTCGGTGTGCATGACGTGCTGCGTAGGGTCGTCCTCCTCCACCAAGCGGAAGGTATCGATGCCCACCTCGAGCTCGACGGCGGCAAACTTCGCGCCCTTGGCCTCGATAGCGGCCATGAGCTCGGGAGTAAAGTGCAGACCCGCCGTAGGCGCGGCGGGCGGGGCCTCGCCGGTGTCCCGCGATGAGCGGGGGGAAAAGGCGCACCCCCGCCGTAGGAGCGGCAGCCGAGTGCTCCTCCTTCATGGCGTAGACGGTCTGGTACTTCTCGGGGTCGCCCTCGTAATCGGTAATGTAGGGCGGCAGCGGCACGTGGCCGGCCGCATGGATGGCCTCGTCGAGCGTGCGCGGGTCGCCGGCGGCATTGCAACCGGCCGGCTCAAAGCGCACCAGACGGCCACCACGGCTATCGGTGACAAAGTCGATGACCTCGGCCGTCAGCACCACGGGAGCCCCCTCGGGCGCATGGGCGCCACCGGCGCGATACTCAATCTGGGCACCGGGCTTCAGGCGCTTGCCCGGCTTGACCAAGCACTCCCAAACATGGCCCAGCGGGTCAACATCCTCGCGGCGCTTGAGCAGCAGCGTCTCGACCACGCCACCCGAGCCGGCTTTGCGACCGATCAGGCGGGCCGGCATCACACGCGTCTTGTTGATGACGAGCACGTCGCCCGGCTCGATATAGTCGATGATGTCGCGGAAGATGCGGTGCTCAACGGTGCCGCCATGCTCCAGCGGCGTTCCCGCCTGGGAGCCCTTGCGATCCACCACCAGCAGGCGGCAGGAGTCGCGCGGCTCGGCGGGAGCCTGGGCGATCAGTTCCTCGGGAAGGTTGTAGTCAAAATCATCGGTACGCATAGACACGTCGGATTCTCCTTATATAGCTAAAGTCCGCTCTACATCCTAGCAGGCTGACGTCCCAAACGAACTACTTTTTGGCGGCTTTGCGCTCGTCGCGGATGCGGGCGCGATCCATGGCCGCCTCGACCGCCGAGAAACGGCAGCCGCAGGAATTCTGCCGATACATGCCCAGCTCACGCGAACGGCGCGTAGCCTCGGGATAATACGGGCGAAAATCGCGAATCACCGGGGTGAGACCGCGGGCGGCAGCCAGACGCTCCAAAACATCATTGCAGGTGTCGAACAGCTGGTACGGCGAGACGGCGAGCGTCGTACCCACATATTCAAACCCGCGCTCCTGGGCAACGCGGCATGCCTCGGCCAAGCGCAAGGCATAGCACACGCGACAGCGACGGGGACGATCGGCACCCAACGGGGCCACGCCGGTCTCCCAGCGTTCGCGGTCCTCCCCGGCCTCGATGAGCTCGATGTCGCCGTCGGCACACCACCGGCGCAGCTCGTCCAAACGACGCTGCCATTCATCGCGCGGCTGAATATTGGGATTGGTCCAGCAAATCGTGGGCTCAAACCCCTCCTCGCGCAGCAGGCGAACCGGCTCAAGCGAGCATGGCGCGCAACAAGCATGCAGCAACAACGGCTTCATCGACATCTCCTCCCCCGCAATGATTTTTTAATCCCCGTCCCAGAAAAATCATCCCAAAAAGACTACCTTGCGAAAAAGCGCACGCCAAAGGACGTGTCCTCGCAGGCGGCAATGCGGCGGTCGCGCAGGATCGTCCGCACGTAATACCAGTCGCCCGTGCATCCCGAAAGGTGCAAACCAGCCGCCAGGTAGCACAGCAGCGGATACCCCGAAAACGCAAATCCCAGGGCAAACGCCGCCGTCACAACAACCGTCGGCGCCAGGCAAACCGCCATGTACCGCCGGCGCGAATACACAATCCCCTCGGCGCAGGCATAGATCATGCACGTCTCACGGTTCGCTCCAAAAGTCACGTGCGCACTCGCGAGCGCCAGCAGCTTAAAAAACACACCGTGCACCAGCTCGTGCACGGCAAACGACGCCATTGAGACCGCAGCCAAGCCGACTATCCAGCCCACGACTGCCGTCCAGCCGCCCGCATCAGCAGCATCCAAGTCTGCAGGCCCGCCCAGCAGCATAAACACCGGCACCAGGCACACGGCAAACACGCCGACTACGACCATCCCCCACACGAAGCAAGCGTGCAGAAAATCCTCGTCTTCAAACGCATGTATGTTGGAAATCTCATTCATAGCATCTTAGGATAGCGCCCCTGCCACGTACCCGTCCGCATGTGCGATAATGTCGAACGATATGCACGAATTGACCACCGCGCCGCCGAGCCCCGCGCCCGGCCGCGCTCTCACCATATGCGAAGGAGTCCCATGGCATCCAAATACTCCATGAACGACCGTCCCAGCTGGCCGCGCCGCGCCATCGTTACCGCCGGCGAGCCCTACGGCAACAAGGGCCTTCACTTTGGCCACGTTGGCGGCGTCTTTGTCCCGGCCGACTTCTTCGCCCGTTTCCTGCGCGACCGCCTGGGCCGCGAGAACGTCATCTTCACCTCGGGCACCGACTGCTACGGCTCGCCCATCATGGAGAGCTACCGCAAGCTCAAGGAGAACGAAGGCTACGATAAGTCCATCGGCGAGTATGTCGAGTCCAACCACTCCCGACAGGCCGCGACCCTCAACAACTACAACATCAGCTGCGACATCTACGGCGGCTCAGGCCTTGAGCCAGCTGCGCAGATTCACAACGAGGTTACCGCCGAGATTATCGAGCGCCTGCACGAGCAGGGCACCATCTCCAAGCGCTCCACGCTGCAGTTCTACGATGCCAAGGCCGGCACGTTCCTCAACGGCCGTCAGGTGATCGGCCGCTGCCCCATCCAGGGCTGCAAGTCCGAGAAGGCTTATGCCGACGAGTGCGATCTGGGCCACCAGTTTGAGCCCGAAGAGCTCATCGCACCCAAGAGCCAGCTCACCGGCGAGGTGCCCGAGCTGCGCCCGGTCGACAACCTCTACTTCGACCTACCCGCCTACCTCGACTTTATGAAGACCTATACCGCCAAGCTCGCCCAGAACCCGCAGGTTCGCTCCGTGGTCTCCAAGACCATGGAGGAGTGGCTGCTGCCGGCTCAGCTCTACATCCAGAACAAGTTCCGCGAGGCCTTCGATGCCGTCGAGGACCAGCTCCCCGAGCACACCGTGCTGGAGCCCGAGGGCAACAAGAGCAGCTTTACCGTCACCTTCCCCAGCTGGAAGGAGCGCGACGACGCCCACGCGGTGCTCGCCAACGGCGGCGTGCGCTTCCGCAGCGGCAAGGCGCTCGTGCCCTTCCGCATCACCGGCAACATCGACTGGGGCGTTCCGGTGCCCGAGGTTGACGGCGTAACCGACGTCACCTGCTGGTGCTGGCCCGAGAGCCTGTGGGCGCCCATCAGCTACACTCGCACCGTGCTCGCACGCGATGCCAAGGCCGCCGGCGTGACCGAGGGCGTCGCCGCCCAGGATGCCGCCCTCATGGGCGAGCCCGCCGCCGATTCCACGCAGGTCCCCGCGCCCACCTACCAGCACAGCTCGCTCGACTGGCGCGACTGGTGGTGCTCGGACGACGCGCAGATCTACCAGTTCATCGGTCAGGACAACATCTATTTCTACTGCATCGCGCAAACCGCCATGTGGGAGGCCCTGGGTTGGGACCTTACGCAGAGCACCGTCAGCGCCTGCTATCACCTGCTCTACATGGGCAAAAAGGCGAGCTCGTCCTCGCAGACCCCTCCCCCGCCGGCAGACGACCTGCTCAACCACTACACCTGCGAGCAGATGCGCGCGCACTGGCTGTCGCTCGGCCTATCCGAGAAGCCGGTGAGCTTTAGCCCCAAGGCATACGACACGCGTGTGACCGGCAAGGACAAGGACGGCAACGAGGTGCGTGCCTGCGACGACAAGCGCGTTATCGATCCGGCCCTTAAGGAGAGCGCCCTTTTGACCGGCGTCTTCAACCGCCTGGCCCGCAGCTGCTTCTACGGCGTCGCCATCAAGGAGGGCGACGAGAGCCCCTACCGCAACGGCTGCATCCCCGCCGGTGCCGCTTCTGACACCGTGGTCGAAGCCGCCGAGCAGGCAGCTCTCGCCTTTGAGCAAGCCATGTACAAGTTCGAGACGCACCGCGCGCTCGCCGTGTGCGACGACTACCTGCGTGCCGCCAACAAGCGCTGGAGCGACGCCTCTAAGGCCGCCAACAAGCTCGAGGGCGAGCCGGCAAACGCCGCAATGACGCAGGCCCTCGTCGACGCCTTTACCGAGCTGCGCGTGGCGACCGTCCTGATGCACGGTATTGTGCCGGCCGGCTGCGAGCTCATCTGCGAGTACTTCGACGTCGACCCGGTCGCTTTCTTTAGCTGGGATAACATCTTTGCCTCCACGGACGAGTTCGTGGAGATCCTGGGCGAGAAGCCCGGCGAGCACCGCGTGAAGCCGCTGCCCCCGCGCTTCGACTTCTTTAGCAAGCACGAGAGCCAGTACTAAACACTCGACATGTAATGGAATGGGAAGGAAAGACGGATGTCCAAGCCGCGTCGTCGTAAGCAGAAAAAGCAGGTCAAGGCCGAGCTCAAGCTCAGGCAGTTTGCCGCCACCGAGCTTTCCGACCAGCTTGCCGCCCTCCCCTGCGCTGCCGACCTGCCGCGCTTTATGGTCGACACGGTTGCCAGCGCCCATACCACCGCGCAAGGCATCATGG
>UQNB01000100.1 GCA_900542235.1 uncultured Collinsella sp. | reverse complement strand
GGCGGCGCAGCTCGCGGTATCGGTCGACATCGCGAGGTTCCCGGACCACGACCACCTGGCCTCGTACCGCGGCATAGCCCCGAGGGTGAGGAGCTCCGGCACGTCGGTGAGGTCGGTCAGGGCGTCCAGGCGGGGCGACGCGAGGCTCAAGTCCCTGCTGATCTTCTCGTGCAACAGCCTGGTGAGGTCGTCGGGGCGCTACGGCGAGTACTACCGGGCCTGCAGGGCGCGGGGCATGGGGCACGGGCGGGCGCTCAAGGCCGTCGCGAGGAAGCGGCTCAGGGCGATATACGCCGTGATGCGCGACCGGGTGCCCTACCGGGAGTAGCCCCGACGGTTGACAAAACTATAGGAACACCCAACGACTACTTCTATACAGCAAAAAGGGGTGCTGACCATTTCGGTCAGCACCCCTTTAAGTTGCGGTGAAATAGGGACTGAATACGGGCTCCAGAGGCCAAAACAGTCCCTATTCCACCGCAACTTCATGGGGATGTGTGACAATGCCCGTCGGAAAACATCTGCTGTCTTTGGGGGTCTATCTATGCTGTACGAGTTTTGTGCCGAGAACTTTGAGCGGGTGCCGGCGGCTATCGATGCCGGTGCAAGGCGTATTGAACTGTGCGACAACCTTGCCGTCGGTGGCACTACACCCTCGGCCGGTGTTATCAGCGCTACAGTCAGCTATGCTCACGAGCATGACGCGCGAGTGATGTGCATGATTCGCCCGCGTGGCGGTGACTTTCATTACAACCAAGACGAGCTGCGCATGATGGAGATGGACCTGGGCCTTGCCGTAAGCGCCGGCGTTGACGGCTTGGTCTTTGGCTGCTGCAAGCCCTGTGCCGGCGGCTGGGCGCTCGACGAGCTCACCCTTGGCGCCCTCGTTATGGCTACGGGTTGCGCGACCGAGGAGTGCAAGCGCGAGTCCCTTGACATCACCTTCCACATGGCATTTGACCAGCTTTCGCCCGAGGCTCAGCTCGATGCGATTGATACACTTGCCGACTGCGGCGTTACGCGCATCCTCACGCATGGCGGCGCGGCCGGTACGTCGATCGAGGATAATTTCGATCACCTGGCTCGTTTAATCGAGTATGCGGGCGATCGTTTGACCATCCTTCCCGGCGGCGGCATCACTACGGCAAATCGCGACGCGGTCGCAGCGGCGCTAGGCGTCTCCGAGCTCCATGGCACCAAGATCGTGCCGTTGGAGGTATAACCCGTGGCGCTGGTATTTGACGTTCAGCAGGCGAACGGTAAGCCCGACGATAATCGTCGCCCTGGCACCGCGTGCCCCTTTTGCGACACGGAGGGGCTCGCCAACATCATCGAGCGCGATGGTGACTGCATCTGGCTCGAGAATAAGTTCAAGACCTTGCGGGCCACCCGTCAGACCGTATTGATCGAGTCGGCCAATCACGACGCCGACCTGGCGACCTATGAACCGGATGAGCTGCATCATGTGATGCGGTTTGCCCTGGGCTGTTGGCAGCAGATGATCGATTCCCAACAGTACCTCAGCGTGCTCATGTACAAGAACAAAGGCCCGCTTTCGGGCGGCAGCCTCGTCCATCCTCACATGCAGATTGTGGGTTTTGAGCAGGAAGACGGCTATGCTTCGCTGACTTCCGCCAATTTCGAAGGCATCAATGTCTGGCGGCAGGGGAGAATCTCGGTCAACATCTCAACCGAGCCGATCATGGGATTCTTTGAGGTCAACGTCTCGGCTCCACAGGGAATCGCCGCCAGCGACGACGCCCGCGACCAAGCCGAAGCGGACCTGTTTGCCGATGCGATTCAGGTGGCCCTGCGCTATATCCTGCACGAACACCACGGCGGTCGCGCGGAGTCGTACAACTTGTTCTTCTACCACATGGACGGCCGGACCATTGCCAAGGCGTTGCCACGTTGGGTGGTATCGCCCTACTTCGTGGGCTATCGTCTGGCCCAGGTTAATGCCGAGACCACGCTCTATATCGATGCTGAGCGCCTACGCGCGCATCTGGAAACGCTCGTATAGCAAGGCGAGCGCCTGCGAAAAGTGTGCTGCCTAGCGTGCCATCGCGTCGCGCCCGGCCTTGACCCGCTTGCGCTGTTTGGCGCGCTCCTCGCCGGTCAGTCGCTCAAAGAGATGTCCGATAACCGAGGCGAGCACCTGCTGAAACAGCGTTCCGCACATGACGGGAAACACGACCTCGCCGGGAAAATACTGCGTGGCGATGACGGCGCCCGAAGAGATATTGCGCATGCCGCAGGTAAAGCACATGGTGGTCGTCTCGCTATACGGCAGGTGCAACGCGCGGGCGACCAGAATGCCGACGACAAAGCCGCTGATGGCGAAGGTCAAAATAAAGAGGGCGACTTCCAGGCGCACCGCATTCATGTGTAGCACGTACTCGCTCATGGCGGTGGAGTTGGAGGCGATGACACCCATCATCATGAACTTGCAGGCGGGCGAAAGCGCGGGGGAGAGTTTCTCGTGTCCCCATCCGCGCGTGAGCTCGTTGATCACGATGCCGAGCACGGCGGGGATGGCGATCATAAAGGCCATGTCCTGCATCATGCTCGGCACATCGATCGAGACGGTGGCACCCAGCAAGAGCTTCAGCGTGAGCGGAATCGTCACAGGCGAGATAACCGAGGACGTCAGGATGATGGTGAGCGCGAGCGGGCCGTTGCCGCCAAACATGCTAATCCACATAAAGGCGGTGACTGCCACGGGTACGCTGTACTCGAGCACGATGCCGCAGACAAGGTTGGGGTTGGAGCCAAAGAAGAGTGACCCTATGGCATAGGCTGCTATGGGAATGAGCACCGCCGAGACGAGCAGCGCCAAAATCAGGTGCAGGGGACGGCGGAACACCTCAGCGACCTGGTGGAAGGTGTTACTGAGCGCGCCTTGGAACGTCATAAAGGCGAAGAGGGCGGGAACAATGGGCTTGAGCACGCCGATCTGCTGGGGAAAGAGCACGCCGAGCGCCACGCAAATCGGAACGATGATCTGCATATGCCCTGCGAGGAACTTTCCCAGTCCAACCCATTGCTTCATATGCGCTTGCGACTCCCTTTGCTCGTGAATCCGTTTTGAATGGATATGCTAGACGCTCGCATGCGTCCGTGCGTCAGAAACGCTCGAATATTTCGAGGGTATTACCGCCCTCGTTTATCGAAACCGAGGCGTGCTGGACGTTGTGCGTCCGTGCCGCACGGTATAATAAATCCGTTCAACAGATCTGCCTGCCGAAGCGGGCATACACAGAGGACTCATCGCTATGAACCGTGAGAGGTATCGCGGCGACCTGCCCCTATCGGGGGTGGGCGCCTATGTCATCGCTTAAGACGACGCATCGCTGGGCGGTCGCTCGGCAAAACCCCGAGCTCGAAAAGGAACTTTCGGCTGGCCTGGGCATACCCGGGTTGGTGGCGCGCATTATGGTTGCGCACGGCATTACATCCATCGAAGAAGGCCAGCTGTTTTTGACGCCTTCGCTCGATCGCGACTGGGCGGACCCGCTCGTTATTCCGGGCATGGCGGTCGTCGCCGACCGCGTTGAGCGTGCTATTCGCAGCCACGAGCGCATCGCCGTCTTTGGCGATTTTGACGTCGACGGCATTACGTCGACTTGTCTGTTGACCGAGGCGCTACGTTCGTTTGGCGCCAACGTCACGCCGTTTATCCCGCATCGCTTTGACGAGGGCTACGGCCTGTCGCGTGCGGCGCTCGACCGCGTCAACGAGCTCGCCCAACCCAACCTGATTGTGACCGTCGATAACGGTATTGCTGCCAAGGAAGAGGTCTCCTATCTGGAGAGCCTGGGGATCGATTTGGTGGTCACGGACCATCACGAGCCGTCCGACCAGGTGCCGCAGGGCGTGCCCCTGACCGACCCCAAGCTCGAGGACGAGGGTCCCTCGCGCGAGCTTGCCGGTGCCGGCGTGGCGCTTAAGCTGGTGCAGGTTCTGGGAGAGCGTTTGGGCAAGCCGTCGTATTGGCGTTCGCTGATAGAGGTCGCGGCGCTGGGCACCGTGTCCGACATGATGCCGCTCACGCCCGAGAATCGCGCACTGGTCGCCGAGGGCATCCAGCAGATGCGCGTGACGGCCCGTCCCGGCTATATCGCGCTTGCCGCACTTGCCAAGGCCGACCTTTCTACCATTACGGCCGACGGCCTGTCGTTTTCACTCATCCCTCGTCTGAACGCTGCCGGCCGCATGGCTGATCCCAAGCTGGCGCTTGACCTGCTGCTTGCCCGTGATCCTATTGAAGCAAGTGCACTGGCAGCCGAGCTCGAGGAAACCAATCGCCAACGCCGCGAGATCGAGGCCGAGCTTACGCGCGATGCCATGGCGAAGGTCGAGGAGACTTATGACGGCGGGCGCGCAATCGTCGTGGGCGGCGAGGGCTGGCACGAGGGCGTCAAGGGCATCGTGGCGAGCCGCCTGACCAATCGCTACCACGTGCCGGCGCTGCTCTTCTCGATCGAGGACGGCGTTGCACGCGGATCGGGCCGCTCGGTGGGCAAAGTCAACTTGTTCGATGCCGTCGAGCGTTGCTCCGACCTGTTGATTCGTCGCGGCGGGCATGCCGGTGCGGTAGGTGTGACCATCGAGACATCCAAGCTCGATGAGTTCCGCCGTCGCCTTTCGGCCGTGCTATCGGAGCTTCCCGCCGATGACTTTGAGGACACTGACGAGGTTGCCGCCACCGTTGACCTCTCCGAGCTAAATATCGAGACTATCGAGCAGATTTCTCGTCTTGAGCCGTTTGGCCAGGGCAATAAGGTGCCGCTTCTGGCCGCCGAGGGCGTGACGATGTGCGATCGCGCCGTGGTGGGCAAAACCGGCGAGCACATGCGCTTTGTGGCGACCGATGGCGCTGCGAGTGTGCCGGCCATCATGTTCCGCGTGCCGCAGATCGATAGGCTCATCAATTGCGACAGTGCCGTCGACTTGGTGTTCGAGGCCGTGGCCGAGCATTGGCAGGGACGTGTGAAGCCCAAGCTCATGATTAAAGATGTCTTGGTGCGTGATACCACGGCGCCCAGTATCGACGATCCGACATGTGAGCTTCGCCGCGGCGTGCAGCCGGCGGATTCCGGCCTGCGCCTGGAGTCGCGTAAGCGCGAGACGCTCGCCCAGCTTTCCTATACCGAGCTGACGCGCTCGCTTATCCATAGCTTTATCGGCTCCGCCCCGCCCCCTCCCGCGCGCGTCCGCGGCTGCTTCCA
>UQNB01000099.1 GCA_900542235.1 uncultured Collinsella sp. | reverse complement strand
AAGGCTCAGGGCGGCATGCGGGCGACCGGCCCCGCAACCCCCGCCAACGGCAGGCGAGGGGAGGCTCGGCAACGTCGACAACCTCGTCTGCCAACAACTACGGCAACCGTTCGTCTCGATCTGTAACAGTTAGACGAGGATTTGGGTTCTAGATGTTACAGATCGAGACAAACCTTCCGGTGGATTTTGAATGTCTCGATCTGTAACAGTAAGAGGGGTTTTGGGGCCCAAGATGTTACAGATCGAGATTGAAGTCGGGGAGGGACCCCTGTGTCTTGATCTGTAACATCTAGACTTGGATTCCGCTGCCACCTGTTACAGATTGAGATGTTTGTGTCCGCGCCAGCCCCGCGTCTAGCCGTGGTCCCATATAAACAAACCCCGTGGTAAACTTAACCGAGCTGTAACTATCCCGAAAGGTACCCGTAATGTCCAAGTACATCTCTGAGCTCATGTCGCCGCAGCTTATGGGCGTCGTCTATGCCTTCGTTGGCTTTATCATCGCCCTGTATGTGCTGTCGGTCGTCTATGTGTTCATCGATGCTCGCCGCCGCGGCGCCAGCGCCTACGTGGCATGGGGCATCATCGCCCTCATCCCGTTTGTGGGCCTCATCGCCTACCTGGTCCTGCGTCCGCACTCCTACGCCTCCGACCGCGAGGAGCAGGAGCTGGACATGGCCCTGCGCGAGCGCCAGCTTGCCCAGTACGGCACCTGCCCGCAGTGCGGCGCGCCCATCGAGAAGGACTTTGTGGTGTGCCCGGTGTGCGACACCCAGGTTCGCAACGTGTGCCCCAGCTGCCATCGCCCGCTCGATGCGCACTGGAAGGTCTGCCCCTACTGCCGAACTCGCATCCAGTAACGCATCCATCGCCGGGCCGGCCGCAAGCCACGGGCACCGCGCGCCATGCGAAAGGCAGACGCGCGCCCCGCAGCCCCGCCCCACACGATGAAGCATGCGTAGAAAATCGACCGCCGTGCCATTAAGGTGCGGCGGGCGCTTGTATACCAAGGCAACCTGCCTATAATGATGCAAGTCAAAAACGCCGAGCGCATCGCACACACTTGCACCAGGCATCCGAGAGGAGAAAACATACCCATGAAGGCACTCTACAATGACGGTTCGGTGGCCGAGCTCCCGCAGGACGAGGTCACGCACGTCATCCGCCACTCCGCCGCGCACATCATGGCGCAGGCCATCAAGCGCCTCTATCCCGAGGCCGACTTTGCCTACGGCCCCGCGACCGACAACGGCTTCTACTACGACGTCGACCTGCCCGAGGGCGTCAAGATCAGCGAGGACGACTTCCCCGCGATCGAGGCCGAGATGAAGAAGATCGTCAAGGAGAACCTCAAGTTCTCCGTGTACGAGAAGCCCCGTGCCGAGGCCATCGCCCTTATGGAGGAGCGCGGCGAGAAGTACAAGGTCGAGCACATCGGCGACCTGGACGACGACGCCCGCATCACCTTCTACCAGCAGGGCGACTACATCGACATGTGCGTCGGCCCCCATATCTGCTACACCAAGGCGCTCAAGGCCTTTAAGCTCACCGGCGTCTCGGGCGCCTACTGGAAGGGCGACAAGGACAACAAGATGCTCACCCGCATCAACGGCGTCGCCTTTGCCACCAAGGAAGAGCTCGACGAGCACATGCACATGCTGGAGGAGGCCAAGAAGCGCGACCACCGCAAGATCGGCCGCGAGATGGACCTCTTTATGATGCGCGACGAGGCCCCCGGCTTCCCGTTCTTCCTGCCCAACGGCATGGTCCTTAAGAACACGCTGCTGGACTACTGGCGAGAGATCCACCATAAGGCCGGCTACGTGGAGATCTCCACGCCGCTCATCATGAACAAGCAGCTGTGGAAGACCTCGGGCCACTGGGACCACTACAAGGACAACATGTACTCCACCGTCATCGACGACGAAGAATACTGCATCAAGCCTATGAACTGCCCGGGCGGCGTGCTGGTGTACGCCTCCAAGCCGCACTCCTATCGCGAGCTGCCCATTCGCGCCGGAGAGATTGGCCTGGTCCACCGCCACGAGCTGCGCGGCGCCCTGCACGGCCTGTTCCGCGTGCGCTGCTTTAACCAGGATGACGCCCACCTGTTTGTGCGTCCCGACCAGCTGACCGACGAGATCGTGGGCGTGGTCAACCTCATCGACTCCGTGTACCAGAAGTTTGGCTTTAAGTACCACGTCGAGCTTTCCACCCGCCCCGAGGACTCCATGGGCTCGGACGAGGACTGGGCTCGCGCCGAGGAGGGCCTGCGCACCGCTCTGGAGAAGCTGGGCATGGACTACGAGGTCAACGAGGGCGACGGTGCCTTCTACGGCCCCAAGATCGACTTCCACCTGGAGGACTCGCTCGGCCGTACCTGGCAGTGCGGTACCGTCCAGCTCGACTTCCAGATGCCGCTCAACTTTGACCTGGAGTACGTGGACGCCGACGGCACCAAGAAGCGCCCCATCATGCTGCATCGCGTGTGCTTTGGCTCCATCGAGCGCTTCATCGGTATTCTGATTGAGCACTTTGCGGGCAAGTTCCCCACCTGGCTGGCCCCCGTGCAGGTCAAGGCACTTCCCGTCTCCGAGAAGAGCCGCGACTACGCCCACGAGGTGTGCGCCAAACTGGAGGAAGCCGGCATTCGCGTGGTCTGCGACGACCGCGACGAGAAGATTGGCTACAAGATCCGCGAGGCCCGCAGCATCGACCGCGTGCCCTACATGCTCATCCTGGGTGAGAAGGAGGTCGAGGCCGGCAACATCTCCGTCCGCGATCGCTCCAACGAGACCGTTCAGATGGGTGTCGACGAGTTTGTTGCGAAGGTGACCGAGGAGATTAAGACTCGCGCCTAAGGCAAGCTTCACAACAATTAACAAAGGCGACCGTCCACACAGGGCGGTCGCCTTTTTTCCTGCCAAAATTAGAAAAGCCGCTGGTTGAGCGGCTTTTTTGTTGCACAAAAAGGTACAGGTTTTTGTAGAGGGGTATGGAGATGTATCTACCGGCAGGACATTTTGCGTAATCTGGGCAATCGCTGATTAATTGCTCGTATAATTGCCTATGTCGAAAGATACAAAAACCTGTACTTTTGCGACTGCGCCTAGCTGCGAGCGAGAAGCCTGTTCTAAACGCCCCTGCATTTGCGTGCATCGCAAAGCCAAAGGGGGGGCGAGAACATGGAACAGACGGCACGGCGCCAAGAGCAGCTGCCAGGCGCTTTTAACGGCGCCACCATCAGCAGCCAGCACGGCCGCGTTCGCTGGTATCTGGTTCACACCCCCCATGGAAAAGAGCGCGAGACCTGCGAAAAGGTCCGCCGCATTATCCCGCACAACCTTATGCAGGACGCTTTTGTGATGCAAAAGGAGTTCTGGTTTAAGCGGGACGGTGCCTGGTCGCTCCAAACCAAACCCATGTACAAGGAATATTTCTTCGTCGCTACGCACGATGCTGCCGCGCTCGATAGGGCTTTGGCCCAGTTGAGCTTTGGCTGCCGCATCGCCGGCAGTAGGGAGCGGGCGTACATGCCCATGCCGGACGACGCGCAGGGCTGGTACCGCAGTGTGCTGGACGACGACGGCGTGGTGCGTAACAGCGTTGCGCGCATAGAAGACGGCGTGTTGCACATAGAGCAGGGTCCCTTGGTGGGGCAAGAGGCCCGTGTAAAGAAGATCGACCGTCATAAACGCTGGTGCCTGGTGGACGTGGGCGAAGGCGACTCCGCATTTAGGGAGTTACTTCCGCTCGACGTGCCCAGCAAAACGTAAGGGAGACGTTGCACCGGCAATTCGTTCGCATTTTGATTCATGGACGGGGGGGGTTCCTGGGGACAGGGACGTAAGTTTTATCGTGACTGCTAAAGAAGTAACAGAGAGTTGTACATCAACGGTTGGTGCGCTGGCTTTCAATAAGATAAAGCCGAGCGGTACGCTTGGGTATCGCATCGTCAAGAGGCTGTTTGACCTTGTGTTTAGTCTTATGGCGATCGCTATTTTATTCATTCCAGTGGGTCTTGTGTGCGTCCTGATTTGTCTAGAGTCTCCGGGTAGTCCCTTGTACACCCAGGAGCGAATTGGCAAAAATGGCAAGGTCATTAAGATCTTTAAGCTGCGCAGCATGGTTGCCGATGCTGGCAATGTTCAGAAGTATTTAAATTTTGAGCAGCTGCATCAGTGGGAAATTGAGCGCAAGGTCGATAACGATCCGCGCATCACTAAGGTCGGGCAGTTTATTCGTAAGTGCTCTATCGATGAGATGCCGCAGTTTCTTAATGTTTTAAATGGTGATTTATCCGTTATCGGTCCTCGTCCCATTACGCGTGATGAACTCGAAATGCATTTTTCTGATGAGGATAAGGTTGTATTTCTTTCGGTTCAACCTGGAATTACCGGGTTATGGCAGGCGACGGATCGCAACGATGCGTCATTTGAAAGCGGTCTGCGCCAAAAAATCGAATTGCATTACGTGCGGAACCGTTGTTTCCGAATGGATTGGAAGTGTTTTGCTGGCACTTTCGGCGCCATGTTTGGCAAGGAGAGGACGGGCCGATAGATGGAAATATCCGTCATCATTCCGACTCTTAATGCTGAGCATGAAATCGATGGGCTTTTAATTGCCCTCGAACACCAGTCTATTCAGCCGGTTGATATCCTTATCGTTGATTCCGCTTCGGAAGATAAAACTATAGAGCTGGTCCGGCAGCACAAAAGAGTCCGCCTTCTGAAGATTGATCGCCAGGATTTCAACCACGGCACCACAAGAGACATGGCACTAAGGGAGTCGAGGGGTGACTTTGTATGCTTCCTTACCCAAGATGCTGTGCCTGTTTCTGATGATTACCTGGAGCGGCTTGTTGCTCCCATGCTTGATGATTCCGATATCGCTCTCGTAAGCGGCAGGCAGCTGCCTAAGGCGGATGCCCGACGTTTTGAACAGCTGGTGCGTGGTTTCAACTATCCCGACCGGCCATCCGTTCGTTCCAAATGTGATCTCGAGAAACTCGGTATTAAGACTTTTTTTGCATCTGATGCCTGTTCCGCTTATCGACGAACTGCATATCTCAAATGCGGCGGATTCGAGCACGTTAACACCAACGAGGACATGCTCATGGCGGCAAGGTTTATCGCCTCAGGGTTGAAGGTGGCTTACGAGCCGCGTGCAGAGGTCTATCACTCGCATAACTTGACGCCATCCCAACAGTTTGCCCGCAACCGCGCTGTTGGCTTCTTTCTCGAAACGCATGCAGACGAACTCATGCATGCAAGTGAGATTGGTGAAGGAAGCCGGCTCGCCAAGATGGTTTCGTCGCAACTTCTACGAGAGGGAAATCTTGGCGAGTTCGTTGCTTTCGGAGTCGATTGCTGCGCCCGCCTTCTCGGAAATCGCGCTGGCCGCAGGGCAGCAAGAAATGAAAGGTTATAGCCAATGAAAGGCATCATCCTCGCCGGCGGGTCCGGCACGCGCCTG
>UQNB01000098.1 GCA_900542235.1 uncultured Collinsella sp. | reverse complement strand
GGCAGGAAAGTAAACCTAGGACCTGGCCGGGCGGCGCGGATTAGTTTTTCGTAGATTCCGCACGAGCCGGAAAGCACTTAATGTGCTTTCCGAGCGAGCCCAGGACCTGACCGAACGAAAAACTAATCCGCGCCGCCCGGCCAGGTCCGACGAGCCACGTTACCGAGCCGCCAAGATAGCGTCGATGAGCGTCAGTACGCCCCCGTCGTTGTTGCTCGGAATGCGCCATTTGGCGTGCGCGTTCATGTGCTCCTCGGCATTGTCCACGATAAAGCTATGCCCGACGCGCTCCAGCATGGGGATGTCGTTGTACGTATCGCCCACGGCAGCGGCGTCGGCGATATCGATGCCCAGGCGCTCGCAGAGATGTGCTACGCCCGACCCCTTGTCGACGCCCAGGTTCATAAAGTCGATCCACTCGCGGCCAGCATTGGTGACATAGAGTCGGTCCGAGAATGCCGGGCTGTAGTTCTCGCGAAACGCGGGCTCGGCATCGTAGGCGGGGAAGAAGATCGAAATCTTGTTGGACTCGATATCAAGGCCCTCAAAGCTATCGACGTAGTTGATCGTGTTGTAGTACACGCTGATCTCGTCGTGGTACTGATGGTCGCGGGCGAGCACATAGAACTCGTCGTAGCAGCACAAGACGGGAACGGCATGCGGGTCCTCCGAGGCACGGGCGAGTACCTGCTGATACAGCGCCACATCGATGTTGCTCTTATAGATATAGCTGCCGCGATAGATGACGCAGGCTCCGTTGTCGGGACAAAAAGCAAGTCGGTTCTTAATGCTCTCGAACATTTCCTCGAGTTTGGGGGCGGGGCGTCCGCTGGCGGGGCAGAATACAATGCCTGCGTCGGCGAGCTTGTCCAGGCGCTCATCAAGACCCTGCGGCAACACGCGCTTGTCGGTGAGCAGCGTCTTGTCCATGTCGACGGCGAGAATCTTAATGCTTCCGATATTGGTGTCCGATTCGTAAGTTTGCATAAAAGCGCGCCTTTCGTTTCGAAATTGTTTCAGACGTTATAACCATCAACCAGTAACTGAGCGTATTGTCGCAGGAACGGAGCGTATTTGCACCACGCTTCACAAAGTAATGAAAAAACTTTTCAGAAATTTGAATTTGTCGCTTGTGCTGCGGGCACTTTAGCGTAATATAGCGACCATCGAAAACGGAGACGGAAATACAACCGCTTACCGAAGAAAAGGTACCGTTTACGATATTAGAATTGCGCCCGGCGATAGGTGAAAGGAGAGGCAGATGCAGTTCGTAAAGATCATCACCACTGCAGATAATGCCATCCGACGCCAGCGCGCAATTTCCCGACGACGATAACAATCGTCTCTGTTCGTATGGGGTGAAATGCCCCAACAGAGTCATTTTGAGGTCGTTGGGTTTTAGCACGATATAAACGCATGTTTCTAGAGCATGCTGTGCTGCTTTTTGCTATTTAACCTGATATTGCACGGTTTTTTGACCTCGAAATGACTTGCAACTGACCGATGTTCTAACTAGCTACCAAGGGCGAAAGGAAACAGCCATGAGCAAGGAAAAAGTCGTTCTCGCATATTCCGGTGGTCTTGATACATCCGTATGTGTCAAGTGGCTCCAGGACGAGAAGAATCTCGATGTTGTTTGCGTCTGCGGCAACGTGGGCCAGGAGGAGACCGGCTTGGATGCCAAGAAGCAGAAGGCGCTTGACCTGGGCGTTCTCGATTGCCAGGTGCTCGACCTGCGCGACGAGTTCTCCGATGAGTTCCTGACTAAGGCCATCGCCGCAAACTCCATGTACGAGAACAAGTACCCGCTGCTCTCCGCGCTGTCTCGCCCGCTGCTCGCCAAGAAGCTTGTCGAGGTCGCTCACGAGTTTGGCGCGACCTACGTCGCCCACGGCTGCACCGGCAAGGGTAACGACCAGGTTCGTTTTGAGGCTGCCGTCAAGGCCCTCGACCCCGAGCTCAAGGTTATCGCCCCGGTTCGCGAGTGGGATCTGAAGTGCCGTCCCGATGAGGTTGCCTATGCTCACGCCCACAACGTGCCGGTTCCCGAGGGCGCCAACGACAACCCCTATTCCATCGACGACAACCTGTGGGGTCGCGCCATCGAGTGCGGTCACCTGGAGGATCCCTGGAACGAGCCGCTCGACGACGCCTGGGTTATGACCAAGAACCCCGAGGACACGCCGGACACCCCGACCTACACCGAGATTGAGTTTGAGGCGGGCAAGCCCGTCTCCGTCGATGGCAAGAAGATGAAACTCTCCGAGATCGTCATCGCCCTCAACAAGATTTCGGGTGACAACGGCTTTGGCCGTCTCGACCTGGTCGAGGATCGTCTGGTGGGCCTCAAGAGTCGCGAGTGCTACGAGGTTCCTGGCGCCCTGACGCTCATCACCGCCCACAAGGCGCTCGAGGACATCTGCGTCGAGGGCGACCTGCTCAAGACCAAGATTAAGCTCGAGCAGGATTGGGCCACCGCCGTGTACAACGGCCAGTGGTACAGCCCGCTCAAAAACGCGCTCGATGCCTTTATGGCCGACACCCAGAAGTTCGTGACCGGCACCGTCCGTCTGAAGTTCTTTAAGGGCAACTGCCATGTCGTCGGCCGCAAGAGCCCGTTTAGCCTGTATGACTACGGTCTGGCTACCTACGACCGCGACACTACGTTTGACGAGAAGGCCAGCGCCGGCTTTATCGAGATCGATACGCTGTCGCTCAAGACGTGGGCTAAGGTCCAGGGCCCCAGCTCTGCTGCCGCCCAGGCCTAGCGCCTCCTTCCTTTGGTATCCGCGCGGCCCATCCGCGTGATACATAACGGGCGCATGGGGTCCCTACCTTTCGTTATGCTTGCTGACACTTCTTAACATCGGTGGCCCCTACGTTCCGCCCGCATATATGATGCCGCGTCTGCGGCTGAGTCCGAGCCCCGCCGGGGTTGTCCGGCGGGGCTCCTCCTATCAATTTGACGGCCCTGCGCCTATATATATGGGGAGTATCCATTATGTTCAATGCTATCGCGCATGCTTTACTTGCCCTCGCGCCCGAGTTCGATGCTGCAAAGGTCGAGGACGTTCCTATGAGCCTAAAGGCCTGGATCGATGGTTCGCAGGGCAACATTCGGAGGGAGACGTTGGGCGCCAAGTGCATGGCGCGTCACTTCTTTGCAAATTAGCTATATGGCCTCGCACATGGTGGGGAATATGCAAAACTAGCGGTTGAGAAATCGCTTTAGCGACAGGGCGCATTGCTTTGGGCGCTTGTTTTGGGATTTGATGAAAGGGGACGGTTCCATGGCTCTTTGGGGCGGTCGTTTTGAGGCAGGCGTGGCCGAGGTCACGCAGGAGTTTGGCGCGTCGTTGCCGGTTGACAAACATCTCTATAAGCAGGATATCGCCGGATCTAAGGCACATGCCAAGATGCTGGCGGCCCAGGGCATTATCAGCGCCGAGGACGAGCAGGCGATTGCCGAGGGCCTGACCGGAATCGAACAGGATATCGATGCCGGCAACTTCACCTTTGATATCAACGACGAGGACATTCATATGTCCATCGAAAGCGAGCTGACGCGTCGTATCGGCGAGGCTGGCAAGCGCTTGCATACTGGGCGTTCGCGCAACGACCAGGTGGCGACCGATACGCGCCTGGGCGTCAAGGCGCTGGCCAAGGAGCTCATGGAGGCCAATCTTGAGCTGCGCCATGTGCTGGTGGATGCGGCCAAGAAGTACGACAAGGTGATTCTTCCGGGCTACACGCATATGCAGCACGCTCAGCCCGTGCTGCTCTCGCATCATCTGCTGGCGTATTCCTGGATGTTCGCGCGCGACTTTACGCGCCTGAAGGCCGCCTTTGATGCCGCCGACAACTGCCCGCTGGGTGCTGCCGCGCTTGCCGGTACGAGCTATCCGCTCGATCGCCAGATGACGGCTGCCGAACTTGGCTTTGCGGGCGTGATTCCCAACTCGCTCGATGCGGTTTCCGACCGTGATTTCCTGCTCGATCTGCATTACGCCGGATCCGTCATGGCGATGCACCTGTCGCGTCTTTCCGAGGAGATCGTGCTGTGGTCGAGCTCCGAATTTGGCTTTATCACGCTTTCAGACTCCTACTCCACCGGCTCGTCCATCATGCCGCAGAAGAAGAATCCCGACTTTGCCGAGCTTATCCGCGGTAAGAGCGGTCGCGTGTACGGCAACCTGATGCAGCTGCTGGTAACCATGAAGGGCCTGCCGCTCGCTTATAACAAGGACTTGCAGGAGGACAAGGAGGGCGCGCTCGATACCGCTCACACGCTCATGCAGTGCCTGTCCGTTATGGCCGGAATGATTTCGACCTGGACCGTCAACGAGGATGCCATGGCGCGCGAGTGCGGCGTGGGGCACCTTGCCGCCACCGATGTTGCCGATTACCTGGCAAAGCGCGGTCTACCGTTCCGCGAGGCACATGCCGTGGTGGGGCACCTGGTCCTGATGTGTGAGAAGCGCGGCTGCAATCTTGAGGACCTGCCGTTTGAGGTGTTCCAGGAGGCAAGCCCGCTCTTTGAGCGCGATATTACCGAGGCGCTCGATATCCCGTCGATTGTCGCCGCGCGCACGACCGAGGGCGGTACCGCCCCTGCCGCCGTTGCCGTGCAGCTGCAGCGTGCCGAGGCGCAGCTCGTGGCCGACGAAGGCGTGTTTGGATCGCTAACCAAGATTGTCGAGATGGGTCACGGGGCAAAGTAGAGGTTTGGCTGAAGACGTATTGTCCATTTATTGATAAATCGTTTTAGCTTTACGGGCGTCTGCTGATGCGGGCGCTCCTATTTTGCTGCTATGGGGGAGGGGCTTGTCGAGAACTTCTGTAGGACCTTTGGGCAGGTTGTGAAGGGGGTACGTTCGCGGGTGGCAACCGACCGCCCGCTCTGTTCCATGTGGTTGATGAGCGGTCGGATGGTACTCTAATCGGGCTTCGAAACAGAAGTGACACATATGGAGCGCTTTAATAAATTGCAGCGTTTCAATAAACAGCTTTTTGTTTAACTGCAGCTAAAACTCTGTTACGATGCAGTCCAGGCGGGTGCCGGAATGGGACTTGGGCACGCGCGAACCTACTTGAAAGGCTACCTTATGGCTATCGAGAAGACCTTCATCATGATTAAGCCCGACGCGGTGCGCGATCGCAAGATCGGCGAGATCGTTGCTCGTATTGAGCGTAGCGGCCTTGTCATCGAGCGCATGGAGATGACCACGCTCGAGCGCGCTACCGTCGAGGAGCACTACGCCCATCTGGCCGACAAGCCCTTCTTTGGCGGTCTCTGCGACTTTATGACGAGCGGTCCGGTCGTCAAGATGGTCGTTTCCGGTCTCTCCGCTGTTTCCAAGATGCGCACCCTTATGGGCGCTACCAACCCGCTTGATGCTGCGCCCGGCACCATCCGCGGCGACTTCGCCGTCGATGTCAACGCCAACGTGATTCACGGCTCCGACTGCCTGGAGAACGCCGAGATCGAGATCAAGCGCTTCTTTGGCTAAACCAGCTTTGACTCCTTAAAGCTGTTAGCGTGTGGCTTGGGCGCCG
Source organism: uncultured Collinsella sp. (assembly GCA_900542235.1). Taxonomy (GTDB): domain Bacteria; phylum Actinomycetota; class Coriobacteriia; order Coriobacteriales; family Coriobacteriaceae; genus Collinsella. The sequence continues at coordinate 37 of UQNB01000098.1, read as the reverse complement.
CGGACCTCCATCCGCGGCGCCCTTTTATATTCCAGTA
>UQNB01000097.1 GCA_900542235.1 uncultured Collinsella sp. | reverse complement strand
CGGCGCCCGGATTTTCTGCTACAAAATGCCCGTGAATCTCCTGCGCCTTCCACGCATATTCGCCGCTCTCGCAGCCGCAGCGCTCGCAGAAGAGCTCGGGGCGGTGGACAACCTCGGCGACGGGCTTGCCCAGCCCCGAGGCGCCGACGACCCAGACAACGTTTGCCGTGGCGGCGGGAATTACCGGCTCCCAGGCGGCATGCGCCTTGAGCGGGAGTCGCTTGCTGCCATCTGCCTCGGCCAACACATAGTCAAAGTGCTGCGCCAGCTCGTTGGGCGGCTCGGCGGGGGCGGAGAGCTTGCCTGTCTCCGGGTTCAAAACACCCGCCTGGCAGATACTTCCTCGGACAAGTCCCGCGCATGCCTCGCAGGTGCAGCCGGGAACATGCAGGGCCCCCGGCTTCCAAGGCGCGGCGTCCAGGCGACGGCTCGACCCGTCCCACGGCACGCCGGCGACGGGGAACATGCGCGTGGTGGTGCAGAGGAGCACGCGGCCGCCAGCGCGCATAAGCTCAAGGCCGAGCGTCTTTAGCAAGGTCGACTTGCCGCCACTGCCGATAATCGCGGTAATGCCCGGCTCGATCCTGAGCGCAGAGGCAAGATTGCCGCTAACCGTTTCCATCTGTTCACCGCCGTATAATACTGTGATAATAAATAATCATCAGAGTAGCGGTCGAACCGCTTTTGCTCTGCTCAAACCGTAGCACAGGGAGGTGCCCCGGGAATGCTCGTTTATGTTCGCGGCGCCGGCGATATCGCCACGGGCGTCGCCGCTCGCTTGGTGCGCTCCGGCGTGTCGGTCGTTATGGCCGATATCGCGGTTCCCACGTGCATCCGTCGCACAATCTGTTTTTGCGAGGCCATTCGCCTGGGCGAGGTCGAGGTCGAAGGCATTCGCGCTCGCTTGGCACAGACGCCGGCTGAGGCGCTTGCGATTTCCGAGGCTGGAGACGTCGCCGTTGTGGTGGACCCCCAGGCCAAGATGCTCGGCGAGTTGAAACCCGCGGCTGTGGTCGACGCGATTTTGGCTAAGCGCAACTTGGGCACCACGCGCGACATGGCGCCTGCCGTCATCGCCGTGGGGCCGGGCTTTACCGCGCCGGTTGACTGCGACGCCGTGGTCGAGACCATGCGCGGTCATTTCCTCGGCCGCGTTATCACCCAGGGCTCGCCCCAGCCCAATACGGGCGTGCCGGGTGTCATCGCCGGGTATGGCAAGGAGCGCGTTATCCACAGCCCCGCCGCCGGCGTGTTTAGGTCCGACCGCGCAATCGGCGACATCGTGAGTGCCGGCGATGTGATCGGGTATGCGGGTGATACTCCCATGGTCACGCAGATTGACGGCTGCCTGCGCGGCCTTTTGGCCGACGGCGTTCAGGTGACTGAGGGCTTTAAATGCGCCGATGTCGATTCGCGCGGCGATGCCAGCTATATCAACTACATTTCGGACAAAGCGACGTCGGTCGGCGGCGGCGTGCTCGAGGCACTCGCTATGCTCACCGATGTCTTTAGAGGATAGAAGGCGGCAATGGAAAAGCTCGATGTTGTGAATGCGGCGCTTGCCGCGCTTAAGGCGGGAAAGCCATGCGAGCTCGTGGTTGTTGCCGGAACGGCGGGTTCGTCGCCGCGCGGCGTGGGCGCTTGGATGGCCGTGTTTGCCGATGGCAGCCAGGCGGGCACCATCGGCGGCGGCAAGATTGAGCTCTTTGCGCTGGATGAGGCGCGCGAGCTCCTGAGCGCGGAGCAGTCGCGTCTGGTCCGCTACACCATGGGCGGCGAGAACTCCGACACCGGCATGATCTGCGGCGGAGCCATCTGCCTGTGCTACCTGCATCTGGATGCGACCCAGGCACCGTTGTTCCAGTCGGTTGCCGACGTCTTGGCCTATCGGCGCATCGGCGACTTCGTCATCGACTTTGAGCCGTTTATCGCAAGCGCGCTCGAGGGCGATGTGGCCGAGTACCATGGCGAGGAATCGCGCCGCACCATTGCGGGCTGCCCCGGGCTTTCGCTGGCGGAAGAGGGGAGCAACGTCACCTACACCAACGCGGCCTCCGAGATTCCCCCGGCGCACATCGAGACGCTCTGCCCCGAGGGCCTGACCTACATCTTTGGCTGCGGGCACGTGGGCGCCGCGACGGCGCGCGTACTCACGGCGGCGGGCTTTGCCGTTGTGGCGTGCGATGACCGCCCCGGCACGCTGACGCCCGAATGGGTGCCCGGTGTCTACGATCGTCGCCTGGTCGATTACAAGAACCTGAGCAAGCAGTGCCCCATCGGCCCGCGCGACTTGGTGGTCGTGGCCACAGCAGGTCACAAGTCCGATATCGACGTGGTGATTCAGGCCATGCGCGCTAAACCCGCCTATCTGGGCTGCTTGGGCTCGCGCCGCAAGACGGCCTTTGTGCGCGCCCGTTTGGAGCAGGAGGGCTTTACGCAGGACCAGATCGACGGGCTGCACCTGCCGATCGGCGTTGCCATCGAGGCCGAGGATCCCGAGGAGATTGCCATCTCCATCGCCGCCGAGATGATCCACCTGCGCCGCACCAAACTCGTCCCCCGCAAGCGATAGTCTCATCCCCATCAATAAGTTGCGGTGAAATACGGACTGTTTGGCGGCTTAACAGGCTTAAACAGTCCGTATTTCACCGCAACTGCTTTTTGGGACCCATTTGTGCGGGGGAGTTGTGGAGTTGTGCAGGCAGACGAGGTTTTTCTGGAAATACGCTCCCGATGCGCGTATAGTACCGATTGTTTTGTCGGCTCCTGCTGCGTCGAGTCCAAACCGCGAAATGCCATGAGCGGCGCGGATGCAGCCAGGAGGCACGAGGACAACCCATCGTGGCCACGCCCCGTGCTTAAAACCCCAAGAAGGAGTGAACAATGGCAGAAGAGAAGTATGTGCCGCGTCTGAAGACCAAGTACAACAACGAGGTCAAGCAGCAGCTTCAGGACAAGTTCCAGTACGAGAACGTCATGATGATCCCCAAGTTTGAGAAGATCGTCGTGAACATGGGTGTCGGCGAGGCCGCTACCGATTCCAAGGCCATCGACGGTGCCGTGCGCGACCTGCGCGCCATCACCGGCCAGCAGCCGATGATCACCCGTGCCCGCAAGTCCATCGCTACCTTCCGCCTGCGCGCTGGTATGCCGATCGGCTGCAAGGTTACCCTGCGTGGCGACCGTATGTGGGAGTTCTTCGATCGTCTGACCTCCGTCGCGATCCCCCGTATCCGCGACTTCCGCGGGATCTCCGCCAAGAGCTTCGACGGCCGTGGTAACTTCTCCATGGGCGTCACCGAGCAGCTCATCTTCCCCGAGATCGACTTCGACTCCGTCGATCACCAGCGTGGTATGGACATCACTTTCGTGACCACCGCCAACACCGATGAGGAGGCCAAGGCCCTTCTGGACGCCTTCGGTTTCCCGTTCAAGAAATAGGTTCACCTGCCCTATGAGCGCCGTTCCCAGAAGGGGGCGGCGCTTGGGGCGAACAATACTCTATGTGAGGAGGATATAAGTGGCTAAGACATCGATGATCGTCAAGTGCAATCGCAAGCAGAAGTTCTCTACTCGTGAGTACACGCGCTGCCAGCGCTGCGGCCGTCCGCACTCTGTGTACCGCAAGTTCGGCCTGTGCCGTGTCTGCTTCCGCGAGCTTGCACTCAAGGGCGAGCTTCCCGGCGTTAAGAAGGCCAGCTGGTAAGTCACTACCAGCGTTTCAAGCATCAGTTTGGAACAGGGAAAACGCGCTAAAAAGGCTTTGCCGTTAAGGGCGGCGAAGAACCAAGAGCACGTGTTCATCAAGAACGAAGGAGAATCTGTATGAACCTTACAGACCCGATCGCAGATATGCTTACGCGCATCCGTAACGCTAACTCTGTGAACAAGGCCACGGTCTCCATGCCGAGCAGCAAGAAGCTCGTCGAGATCGCTCGTGTTCTGCACGAGGAGGGCTACATCGAGGGCTACGATGTCGAGGACACCGTTCCCCAGAAGACTCTGCACATCACGCTTAAGTATGGTCCCAAGAAGGCTAAGGTCATCAACGGCATCCGCCGCATTTCCAAGCCGGGCCTGCGTAAGTACACCGGCGTTGCCGACATGCCCCGCGTCCGCGGTGGCCTTGGTACCGCCATTATTTCCACCAGCCATGGCGTCATGACCGACCGCGATGCTCGCAAGCACAACGTCGGCGGCGAGATCATCGCTTACGTCTGGTAATTCGCTCGGTAGGTAGAAGGAAAGGAGATCACCGTGTCTCGTATCGGTAATAAGCCTGTCCAGATTCCCGCCGGAGTCGAAGTGGCAGTCAACGGCAACAACGTTGTCGTCAAGGGCCCCAAGGGCCAGCTCGAGCTCGATGTCTTTGAGAAGCTCGCTATCAACGTCGAGGACAACGTCCTCACCGTTTCCCGTCCCGACGACGAGCGTGAGACCCGTGCCCGCCACGGCCTCACCCGCGCCCTCATCCACAACATGGTGGTTGGCGTTTCCGAGGGCTTCGAGAAGAAGCTCGAGCTCGCCGGCGTCGGTTACCGCGTGCAGCAGAAGGGCAAGAACCTCGAGTTCTCCCTGGGCTTCTCGCACCCCGTGATCGTCGAGGCTCCCGAGGGCATCACCTTCGAGGTTCCCGACAACACCCACGTGAACGTCAAGGGTATCAACAAGCAGCAGGTCGGTCAGATCGCCGCTGAGATCCGTGGCCATCGTCCTCCCGAGCCTTACAAGGGCAAGGGTATCCACTACGTTGGCGAGCACATCCGCCGCAAGCTGGGTAAGGCCGCCAAGTAGTCGTAACCGACTCACTCGCATAAGACCAGCACCCCGTCAGGTGCTGGCAAGATCAACCTTTTTAGGAGTTTACGTATGAACAAGCATAAGGCGAAGCTGGAAGGCCTCAAGCGTCGTCAGCGTCGTGTTCGCGGCAAGGTCTCGGGTACCTCCGAGCGTCCGCGTCTTCGCGTGACCCGTACTAACGCCAACATCTATGCCCAGATCATCGACGACAGCAAGGGCTCCAGCCTGACGCTCGTCTCTGCCTCGACCCTCGAGGCCGAGTTCAAGGGCACCCACACCTCGAACAAGGAGGCTGCGGAGAAGGTCGGACAGCTCGTTGGCAAGCGCGCCATCGAGGCCGGCATCACCAAGGTCGCCTTCGATCGTGGTGGCCGTATCTACCATGGCCGCGTCAAGGCCCTCGCCGACGGTGCTCGTGCCGCCGGTCTCGAGTTCTAGGAGGTATGTAGCACATGGCTCGTAATCAGAAGCAGCAGCGCGAGGCCTCCGAGTTCGAGGAGCGCGTCGTTTACATCAACCGCGTGTCGAAGACCGTCAAGGGTGGTCGTCGCATGAGCCTCGTCGCTCTCGTCGTCGTTGGCGACGGCAAGGGCAACGTCGGCGTTGGCATGGGCAAGTCCGCTGAGGTGCCCCTGGCCATCTCCAAGGCGTCTCTCGATGCCAAGAAGAACATGTTCCACGTGCCGGTGACCGAGCAGGGCACCATCCCGCACGAGGTTCTCGGCCACTTTGGTGCCGGCCGCATTATCATCAAGCCCGCTGTCGAGGGTACCGGCGTTATCGCCGGCGGCGCTGTGCGTCCCCTCTTCGAGCTTGCTGGCATCAAGAACGTCCTGTCCAAGTCCCTCGGTACCGACAACGGCCTCAACATCATCAAGGCTGCCGTCGAGGGCCTCAAGGAGCTCCACTTCGGCAAGGCCGGCAAGAAGGCGCCGAAGG
>UQNB01000096.1 GCA_900542235.1 uncultured Collinsella sp. | reverse complement strand
CGGGGCCGCTTCTTTGCGCTATGGGTCGATAATTATTTTTAAAAAATAGTATATTTTAAAATCCGCCCATACCGGCAGAATAGGGATCGTCACAGGTACCATCGCTATACCAATGAGTAGACCCGATATAGTTACCAGCTGCATCATATTGATCTAATTGACGAATGACATACTTACCACCACTATTATTGGAAGAAGAAATACTGCTAGAAGATCCACCAGAATTATTATTAGAATAGTTACTACCGCTAGAATAACTATTCTGCTGAGAAGTCTGCTGTTGAGCTTGTGCTGTTACTTCCTCTTGAGCCTTCGCTTCAGCTTCAGCTTCAGCTTTTGCCTTGTTTAAATCATCAATACGAGTTTGATAATGACTAATCTGTTCATTGATTTGATCGATGAATTTTTTAGAATCCTTTTTGGCATCTTCAAAAATCAGCTTCTGATTATCTTTGTTAGAAATATCATTAAGAAGACCATTGAGGCTATTAATATGCTGCTGGAGAGAGTCAGTATCTTCAGTAGAATTCACATCAAAATTAGCATGATCAACTAGAGAAGTATTCCACTCATTATTTTGAGCCTTACGGCAACCTTTAATAATGGAATCATACTTATTAAGCAGCTTAGTCCAATCAGGGGAAGTGCCATCCGCATACTTAAAACTGTCATTTGAGATTTCTTTATTCAAAATCTCTTTATTATTTTGAGCATTTTTAATGGTATCAAGACGTTGCTCAAAAGTTAGTAACCCAGGATCAGCCTTAAAGGCAGCAACACTATCGCTAGCCTTTGAATACAAAACTTCAACCTGCTGATTATGTTCACTACATGCTTGTTTGTAATTGTAACCAGCATAACCACCGACACAACCAGCAAGGAGCAGAGCAACAATACCGGCACCAATAATTACCCGCTTTTTAATCGAAGAATTCTCAACCTCTTCATTTTCCTGAGTATTATCTTCAGGATTGTCAATCTTGTCCCTATTAAGATCGTTCATTTTAACCCCTCAATATTAAATCTGCGAGCGGTTCATGCATCCAGAAACTTACCAAACCCAACCGCTTACTTTCATACCCGATTTATTAGTCCCAGTCCCAGAAAAATCTTCCTTATGAGTTGCGGTGAAATAGGGACTGTTTGGTGGGTAGAAGCCGCTATTCAATCCCTATTTCACCGCAACTTAGTAGTTACTTGTGGACCAGACGAGCGCAGAAGTGGCCGTCGTAGGAGTCGGCGTTTACCGGCACGCTTTGGAAGAGGCCTCGATCGTTCTGGCGTACGAAAACGAGCTTCTTGGCCTGATCGAACTCGGGGAGTTGCAGAATCTGTGCTTCGGAAAGCGGCGCCACGCTAAAGCCGGCACCCTCGGGAGAAGCCAGGAAGGCATCCACGACCTGAGTGTTCTCCTCAGCAAAAACCGAGCAGGTGGCATAGATAAGCTCACCGCCGGCAGCCACGCGCGCGGCGGCTTCCTTGAGCATCGTCAGCTGCAGTTTAGGAAGCTCAACCGTCACGTCCTTTTCGGTCAAGCGCCACGGAATCTCAGGATGCCGGCGCATGGTGCCGGTGCCCGAACACGGGGCATCGATAAACACCGTATCAAACAGAACAGGCTTACCAAGCATGGCATCGAACGACGTAAGCACCGCATCAAGCTCGCACGCATCACCCGAGACGGTACGAACGCCCTTAATACCAGCCTTATGCAGGCGCGCAAGATTCTGATCACACTTGCGATCGTGCAAATCGAGTGCAGTGTGCTGACGCTCGTAGCCGGCACGCTTGGCCTGGCACATCATCACATAGGTCTTGGTGCCGCGACCGGAGCCGATCTCCAGGCAAAGCCCAGGACGGGTCGCCGCAGTAGCGATGAGCTGGGCGTTAAGGTCCGAGGCCACGGCCGCCGCGCGGTCAAACACACCCGACGCAACCGTAGCCTGCGAATCGACCGGCGCATGGCAGCCCGGGAACACCGGCGCCACAAGCTGCGATAGGTACGGATCAGGCTTAGTTGCAAAGGCGTTCTCGTGCAAAGCGAGCGGTGCGGGCGCCAGATTGCCAGCAAAGTTGAGCGCGCCCTCGGGCGTATCGAATGAGGCCATAATGCGAGCGCACAGCCAGCGCGGCATACCCATCAGGCGAGACAGGCGAACCAAACGACGCTCGGACTCATTGGCATCCGCCGCAGCGGCAAAGTCCTCAACGTTGTCCGCAACCTTGTGCAGCACGGCGTTCGCCAGACCGGCGGCCGACTTAGCGCCGCTGCGAACCAGCTCAACACCCTGACTCACGGCAACGCGGCCAGGGGTATGTAGGTAGAGCATCTCAAAGGCCGAGATGCGAAGCGCCATGCGAACACGCGGCGCCACCTTTTTGGGCTTATCAAGAAACTGATCAAGCAGCTCGTCCAAAATACCCTGCGTCGCGGCAACACCGAGCGCCAAGCGAGCGGCAAACGCAGAATCGCGCTGGTCAATGGCCTTGGCGGAAGCACGGGAAGACAACACGTCGCGTGCGTACATACCGCGGCGATCGGCCTCCATCAACACATCGAGCGCAAGCTTGCGCGCGGGAGACAACTTGCTCATGACAGTACACCCCACCTAAGTTCGGCACCCTGCAGGCCGGCAGCCCAGGCAGAAGCAGTCATGGCACGCTTACCATCGGGCTTAACCTCGAGAAGCTCAACCGCTCCATCGGAAAGCCCCAGGTAGACGCGCTTGCTCTTGACGACAACAGCGCCCTCGCCAAGCGACACGTCAGCCGGCGCAGCATCGAGCACGCGCACGGTCTTGCCGGCAATCATACAACGGGCAGGCGCGGTATCGGACGAAGCGAGCACATGACGCACGCAATCGAGCGCCCCCATCTGCGGATCCAGACGCATTTCCTGCTTAGAAATCTTGGCAGCATGAGTGACGAGCGACTCATCCTGCTCAGTCCACACGGCGGTGCCATCGGCAAGCGAGGGAAGCGTATCGGCAAGCAATTTGCCGCCAAGTTCAGCAAGCTCCATGGTCAGCGCCTCAGCATGCTTACCGGCAACCGACGTGGAAGCCTGAGCACAATAAGCACCAGTATCCACGCCATGTCCAATGCGCATAATGGAAACGCCGGCAACCTCGTCACCAGCAAGAATGGCACGCTGGATGGGAGCAGCACCACGCCAACGAGGTAGCAAGGACGCATGAACATTCACAATACCAAGCTGCGCCATATGCAGCACCTCATCGGGCAAAATGCAGCCATAGGCAGCAACGCAGAAAATATCAGCCTGCGCAGCCTGGAGCGCCTCAACAACCTCAGGCGTCATACGATTGGCCTCAACAACCGGCAACCCCAGCTCAAGCGCCTTGGCCTTAACAGGAGACGGCTCCAACTTTTTACCACGCCCACGAACAGCATCGGGACGAGTAATGACAAGCGCAATCTCGTTCCCAGTCTCAACAAGCGAAGTCAGCGAAGGCACAGCAAAATCAGGCGTACCCATAAACACAATGCGCATAAAGAACGTCTCCCCTCAACAAAAACCGAGACAGCTACAAATAACGGCAGAAAGCCAAGTACCCAGCCCATCCGCAATAACAATTCAACAAGAACAAATATACCCAAAACCAAAGAAAGAGCCGCATAAAAGCAGCCCTCTCAACAAAGCAATTATCAGCGAAGACGCCCATCCCCGGCCCGACGGCACCCGGGCGAACCGAGCCAGAACAACGCAGTCCCCGGTGCTGAGCGCCCACATATCGTCCCGCGCGCAGTTTCGCAGCAAAGCGAGAATGTTTGAGCACGGGATGATATGTGGGCGCTCAGCACCGGGGACGGACAAACCTACTCCGTCTCGCCCGGTCGAGCGCCGCGGGCCAGGGCGTCCTGGTACTCCTTGACGGCCTTGATCCTCTGCATGGGCTTCAGTCGCTCGAACATGGTGTTGCCATGCAGGTGATCGATCTCGTGCTGCAGGCACACGCAGAACAGGTCGCCCGAGGCCTCGTAGCGAATCAGGTTGGCATCCAGGTCATACGCCTCGACGACGACATGGTCGGGGCGCTCGATCTCGCAGCTAATGCCGGGGATGGAAAGGCAGCCCTCGCTAAACGGCACCAGATGGTCGCTCTGCTCTACAATCACGGGATTGATGAGCACATACGGGTCGTAGTCATTCTTGTCGCTGTAGTCGCAGTCGATGGTGACAAGCTGAATGAGCTCGCCGATCTGCGGAGCAGCCAGGCCGCAACCGCCGTTGTCGAACATCATCTTCTTCATCTTCTCGGCAAGCGCCTCGATCGCCGGGGTGATCTCCTCGATGACGGCGCACTCCTGGCGCAGACGAGGGTCGGGCGACAGTACGATTCCGTTGGCTTCCATGGCCATCCTTTCGGGTTGTTACATCAAATCATAGGCGTCGACGTCAACGCTCACGCTCACGCCGCGCACGGAGCCCACCTCTTTGAGGCAGGCGTCGATATCATCAGAGACATGGTACCCCACGGGCGACTTCACAAGCAGGTGGAAGCGGTAACGGTCCTTGGCTCTCTCGATTACACACGAAGCAGGGCCTAGCACCTGCGGTACGGCGCTGCCCGCCCGCAAAAAGTCGGGCGCGGCGGCGTGCCAGCGGCGCTTGAGGAGCTTCGCGATGCGACCGATGTAGTCCCGCGCGTCGTCCGCGTTCGTCGACCATACCAAGATGTTGGCCAGGCGCACGAAGGGCGGATACAGGGCGTCGCGGCGCTGGTCCAGGTCGTAGTCGGTAAAGATCGAGCGGTCGTGCTCGGCGACGGCGCGAATGACCGGGTCATCGGGCAGGTAGGTCTGGATGATGACCTCGCCGGGACGATCGCCGCGACCGGCGCGGCCCGCAACCTGCTCCAGCAGATCGTAGGCGCGCTCCCCTGCTCTAAAATCGGGCAGCTTCAGCGCAAAGTCGGCATTGACCACGCCCACGAGCGTGACCTCGGGAAAGTCGAGGCCCTTGGCGATCATCTGGGTGCCCAGCAGCACCGCGCAATCGGCGGCATCGAACTGTTCGAGCAGCTTTTTGTGTGCGTCTTTGCCGCGCGTGGAATCGGCGTCCATGCGAATGATAGCGACGTCGTCGGGCAGCATCTGGTGCAGTGCGTCCTCGATCTGCTGCGTACCCAGGCCCATTTTTGCTAGGTAGCGGCTGCCACACTTGGGACAGCGACTCGTGGGTGCAGGATAGGGCTGCACGCGCCAGGACGAACCACAGGTGTGGCACTGCAGCGTATGGGTGCGCTCGTGGTACGTAAGCGCCGTAGAGCAGTGGTTGCAGGTGGGAACGCAACCGCACTCGCGGCACATCAAAAACGGCGCAAAGCCGCGGCGGTTATGCAGCAGCACAGCCTTCTCGCGGCGCCCTACAACGCGCTCCAAACCTTCCATCAGCGGTTTTGAGAACATTGAACGGCTACCGTGCGAAAACTCGCGGCGCAGGTCAGCAATGCGGACCGTGGGTAGCACGGCGTGTCCCGGGCGCTCGGGCATCTCGACGCGCGTCCAGGTGACACCGTTGTACGTGCCGCGGCGGCAGCGATCTAGGGCCTCGGCAGAAGGCGTGGCCGAGCCCAGCACGAGGGGGCAGCGATAGCGGCGCGCCATCTCGGCCGCCACCTCGCGCGCATGGTAGCGCGGGCTGGAGCCCTGCTTGTAGCTGGTCTCATGTTCCTCATCGATAATGATGAGCCCAAGGTCGCTGAGCGGACAAAAGAGCGCCGAGCGGGCGCCCACGACCACGCGGGCCGCACCGCTGGCAACCATGTCCCACTGGTCTAGGCGCTCACCGGCCGAAAGACGGGAATGGAAGACCGCGACCGTCTCGCCAAAGCGCGAACGGAAGCGGCCGACGGGTTGGGCCCTCCGCGCGATCCCGCGTGGTGGTG
>UQNB01000095.1 GCA_900542235.1 uncultured Collinsella sp. | reverse complement strand
CATGGCAGCGTTATCGGTGCATGCCGAAAGCGGCGGCACCGTCACGCGGATCCCCTGACGCCCAAGCTTCTTGATCATCATCTCGCGCAGATGCGGGTTGGCCGAGACGCCGCCACCGATGCAGTATTCCTTGCATCCGGTAGCGTGCAGTGCGTTTTTGGCCTTCTTGTACTGCACGTCAAAGACCGCCGCCTCAAACGAGGCCGCTAGATCGGGCAGGTGAATCGTGCGCCCGGCCTTGGTCTCCTGCTCGATGTAGAGCGTCACCGCCGTCTTGAGGCCCGAAAGCGAGAAGCGGTAGTCTCCCCTGCTGTTAAGCGCGCGGGGAAAATCGATCGCCTTGGGGTTGCCCGTCTCGGCAAGCTTGGAGATGATGGGGCCACCGGGATAGCCCAGGCCCAGCGCCTTTGCCACCTTGTCGAAGGCTTCGCCCACGGCGTCGTCGAGCGTCTCGCCGAGCACCTCGTAGTCGCCCCACGCCTTGACGTGAACAAGCATGGTATGACCGCCCGAGACGAGCGTGAAGATAAACGGCGGCTTGAGGTCGGGCTGCGCCAGCAAGTTGGCAAACAGGTGCCCCTCCAGATGGTTGACGCATACGAGCGGCTTACCGGCAGCGTAGGCAAAGCCTTTAGCAAAGGCAACGCCCACCACGAGGGCGCCCACCAGGCCCGGACCCTGTGTCACGCCCACGGCGGCAAGCTCGCTAGGGGCAATGGCTCCACCCTCAAGACCAAGCGATGCTGCGGCATCCTCGAGCGCCGCATCCACGACGCTCACAATCACCTCAACGTGTTTGCGCGAGGCGATCTCGGGCACCACGCCGCCAAAGCGGGCGTGAAAATCAATCTGTGTCGACACCTGGTTGGCCAGCATATTGCCATCTGCATCGATAATCGCCACCGCCGTCTCGTCGCAGGAGCTCTCGATAGCGAGCACTAGGCGGCGATGCTCGATCTCGAAACGTTCCTCGGCAGAGCGCTTGGGCGCAGACAGGGGCCATGCGCGTTGCTCGGCTGCCGTCGGCTCGGGCGAGGCGTTATCGACCGGAAGCACGAGGGGAAGTGGGGCCGTCATGACGATGGCGTCCTTGCCGGCACCGTAATAGCCACGACGACGGCCAGCCTCGGTAAAGCCCAGAGCGTTATAAAGCGCGATCGCTCCCTCGTTACCGTCCTCGACCTCGAGCGAAGCCGTAGTGCAGCCGAGCATCTGGGCATCATAGCTCACGTGCGACAGCAGCTTGCGGGCAATGCCCTCACGGCGATGTGCCGGGTCGACGGCGACATCCAGAATCTGCACATCACCGTCCACGACCATACCGCCGGCAAGGCCCAGCAGCTTGCCGTCGTCGTGTGCCACCCACCAACTACGCGGCGCAGCGACGTCCTCGCCCAGTTCGGACAGGAACATGCCCGGCGTCCACGCCTCGTGTCCGGCACCTTCAAAGCAGGCGGCCTCCAGCGCGCTCGCGCCCTCGGCATCCGCCGCGCCCATGGGACGGAACTGCAGATGACGACCGGCGAGCTCATCGGCAACGCCCGTAATTTCGCTGTGCGCACTCTCGGCAAGACCAAGACGCTTGCGCTCGTTTTCCTCGGCATCCGAAAGGCGCGTGTAAATCGGCAGGACGCGGGCCGGATCGCCGTCGCCCGCAGCGTGCGCGAGCAGCAAGCCCTCGCCCGAAGGCCACCACAGGTCGCGCTCCACGCAGCGGGCGGTCTCGTCCTCACCCAGCAGCTTGCCATAGCGCACAAGACCGTCACCGGTCAGCTGAACCTGGTCCCAGTCCGCTGCTTGGCGCCACTCATCGAGCGCCACGGCGGCCTTGACCACGTGTTCGCGCTCAAATTGACGCTCGGGACCCTCATCGACCAGCATATACAGCGCCGGATATACCTCACCGCGCATAGCATCGGCCAAGATACCAAGCTTGCCACGCACGCCAGCCTTCCACGCCGTCCAAGCGCAAGCGTCAAGCGTCGACACGCCCAGCAGCGGAACATTGGCACCACATGCGAGGCCCTTGGCAGTGGAGATGCCGATGCGCACGCCCGTAAACGACCCCGGGCCGCGGCCGACCACGTAGCAACCAACATCGCTGCGATTCAGACCGGCTTGAGCCAGCACGCCATCAACGGTATTCACGAGCTCAACGTTGGCGTGACGGCGACACATGTGGTCGCCACTCGCGAGCTTCGTCTCGCCCGTCTGCCCATCAATCCAGCTTGCCGCGCAGGCAAGCATGTCGGTCGAGGTATCGAGCGCCACCACCAGCGCGTTGTCGTTATGCAAGCTCATCTTGTACAGCCTTATCAATCAAATGGGAAAGCTCCATTGCGCGGTCACCGTGCGCCTCGAGCGTTATCGTTCGCACATCGCTGTCGCCCTCATCACGCTTGAGCGTCACCGAAAGATACTCATCCGTCAGCTCGTCCTGGAATTGTTCGCCCCATTCCAGCAGGCAAGCACCCTCATAGCCCAGCACATCGAAAATGCCCGTATCCTCGAGCTCGTAGGCATGCTCCAGGCGGTATAGATCAAAGTGAAACAGCGGAATACGACCTTGATCGTGAACGGCCATGAGCGCAAACGTAGGGCTCGTAACCATATGCCCATCGCCCAGCCCGCGCGAGACGCCCTTGGTAAAGTGAGTTTTGCCCACTCCCAGGCCACCGGTCAGGATGAGCACATCGCCGTCCTCAAGGCACGGTGCAATTAGCTCGCCAAAGTACTCCGTATCGGCAGCACTAGCCGTTTTGTAAGTGCCTACCCCCAGGCGCTCCAGGGACATATACGCTCCTTATTATTCCGAGGCGTCCTCTGGCGCGGGATGTCGCTCCAGATAGTCGCCCAGCATCTTAAAGTCTTCCTCCAGCAGCTCCTGCCATGCCGGATTGCGCAGCGCTGCTGCCGGATGGAAAGTGGGCATTACTACAAAATGCCCCATCTGGTGGAACCTGCCGCGCAGCTTAGTAATGCCAATCTCGGTCTTAAGCACAAAGTGCGTCGCAGGGTTGCCGAGCGTCACGATAATATCGGGCCAGATGCTTCGAATCTGCTCACGCAAAAACGGCGAGCAAGCCAGCACTTCCTCGGGACGTGGATTGCGGTTTCCCGGCGGGCGGCACTTAAGCACGTTGGCAATGTAGACGTCATCGCGTTTGAGCCCCGCCAACGACAAAATGCCGTTGAGGTCCTCGCCTGCCGCCCCCACAAAGGGCTCGCCCTGCAAATCCTCATTGCGGCCCGGCGCCTCGCCAATAAACATCACGCGGGCGCTGGGGCTTCCCACGCCAAACACGATATTGTGGCGCGACTGGTAAAGCTGGCAAAGGTGACAATCGCCCAGAACGGCCTCGATCTCCTCGAGTGCGACCTCACGCGGCGCCTGATGGCTATGGCCGGGGATGTGCATGACGCCCATAGCGGCTCCTACACGTAGACCTTGTCGAGACGCATGCCAAAGCCGCAGGCGACCTCGTAGTTAATCGTTCCGCGCAGTCGGGCCATCTCGTCCATAGTGATCTCGGCGTCGCCATCGCGGCCGACAATGATCATCTCGTCACCATACTCGGCCTCGGGAATCTCGTGTGCCGGGTTGGACTGAATGGCGACCATAAACTGGTCCATGCAGATATTGCCAACCTGATGCACGCGCTCGCCGCGATACAGCACATCCATACGATTGGAAAGCGTACGCGATAGGCCATCGGCATAACCGATCGGCAGCGTGCAGATCTGAACGCGCGTACGCGGTACGCGGTAGGTAAAACCGTAGCCCACGCCCTCGCCCATCGCAGGGTGTGCCACGCGCGTCACGCGCGCATGGACGCTCATAACGGGATCAAGCTGCATCACGCGGCCACTCAGCTCGCACGGCTGCATGCCATACAAGCCGACGCCGGCGCGAATCATATCAAAATGCATCGAGGGGTCGAGCATCGAGGACGGCGTGTTGGCGCAGTGCACGATACCGCACTCAAAGCCCGCATCCTTAATGGCCTGAACGGCCTCGGTAAAGCGCTGACACTGCAGTTTGTAGTCCCAGCCCGAAGGTTCATCGGCCGTGGCGAAGTGAGTAAATACGCCGTCGCACTGAATACCGCGATGGAAATTAATACCGCGGACAAAGTCGAGTACCTGCGTGTAATGTACGCCGATGCGGTTCATGCCCGTCTCGATGGCGAGATGATACTTGCCCACCTTGCCCGCCGCGACGGCACATTCGCCATACGCAAGAGCAAAGTCAGACGTATAGACCGAGGGCATGATATCAAACTCGAGCAACGTCGGAATAGCCTCGATAGGCGGCTCGCTTAGGATGAGGACGGGTTTCGTAATCCCGCCCTGTCGGAGCTCAACGCCCTCGTTAACCGTCGCCACGGCAAACATGTCGGCACCGGCCGAATACATGATCTTGGCGCACTCAACAGCTCCATGACCATAAGCATCGGCCTTGACCACGCAGCACAGGCGCTGACGTGGATTCAGCAAGTTCTTATAGGCCCTCGTGTTGCGACGGAGCGCCCCGCGGTCGATCTCGACCCAGGACCAGCGCGTCAAATCGGCTTTATTCATGATTAGTCATCCGACCCTTCGTCCATGATTCCCAGATCTTCGAGCGCATCCTTTGCCGCCAGTTCCATGGCAGGACCGATCAAGTCGATAAGATCGGTCGCGATGACGCTCTTCTCACCATACTCCGTCGCCGCGGCAAAACCGGCGTAGCTGTGAAGTGCGACGGCGTACGAATACAGCAACTCCCAACGATCCATCTCGTCGCGCATAGTGGCAAGCGTGCCGGCTAAAATACCCGCGAGAACATCACCCGAACCGGCAGTTGCCAGAGAAGCCGGACCCGAGAGCGGCAGCAGCACACGCTCAACGCCACAGATAGCCGTCGTCGGCCCCTTGGCAATGACCACCAGATTGTCGGAGCCTGCAGCCCAGACAACCTTCTGCGCGGCCGCAATCGCGGTACCAAGGTCGTTCACCTCGTCACCGGCAACCAGACGCGAAAGCTCACGATAGTGCGGTGTCATAACCAACGGCTGCTCGCGACGATACATCTCGGGGTTACTATCAATACCGTCAATGGCAATCTTAGCAAGGCAGTTGAGCGCATCGGCGTCCAAAATAAGCGGCACATCAAGCTCGAGCAAGCCCGAAACCACCTGCATAGCGCCGGCAGACGTCGTCATACCGGGACCGCACAGTACGCAGCTGTACTTCTTTGCAATCTCGCACACCGTCATGCGCGCAGCGGCGCCAAAGGAGCCGCGGGAATCAGACGGAATAGCAAAGACGGGAATCGAAGGAAGTGCCATGCGAATAAGATTGGCGCAGGCGTCAGGAGCCGCGACTGCCACGTAACCAGCACCCGCGCGAGCTGCAGACTTGGCCGCCATAATGGCAGCACCAGGATATTGCGCAGATCCGGCGACAATAAGCACAGAGCCACGGGAATACTTATCGATATTCGTAGGTAGCGGAGCAAAGTAATCAACTAAGTCACCGGGCTCGACAATCTCGGCGGCGTGGTCAACATCATCGATGACTTCGTCAAGACGGTCGTAAAGATTGCCGCAGATCAAATCGCCAGCATACTCAGGGCCATCAGCGCTATACAGACCAATCTTGGGCGCAATCATCGTCACCGTGCGCTCGGCACGAATGCAGTCGTCATCAACAACGCCCGTCTCGGCATTCAGGCCCGAGGGGACATCAATGGATAAGACACAATCGGCGCATTCATTGACCGTAGGAATCCAAATGGAGAACGGCGCACGCAGATTCCCGTGGAAACCGGTACCAAAAATGGCATCGACAACAACATCCGCCTTATCGATCAAAACCTCGAGTTCGTCACGCGAGGGACCGACGCAAACGTGCACATCGCGGCCGGCAGTTCGACGAGCAACATGACGTGCCAGAGCAGCAGGAATCTCATCCGGCTCAACCGGAGAAACGATATCCACGTCCACACCCTTGTGGCTCAGGATATCGGCGGCAACCCAACCGTCCGCCCCCATATTTACAGCTTGAACA
>UQNB01000094.1 GCA_900542235.1 uncultured Collinsella sp. | reverse complement strand
CCGCCTCGTTTCAAGGCACCTTGCTCGCTCTGGCGGGTTTTCGCTGTCGTTGCCAAAACATCGGCGTTGCCTTGGTCCGGACTAGTCGTTGGGTAGTCATTGGGGACGTTTTTAAACGACTAGTCAAACAAGAACCTCCCCAATGACTACCCACAAAGCGAGAGTGGATGTCGTCATTTTGCGGCACTTGGGGACGTTCCTTTTGTGCCGGCAGTTTGGGACACTCCTTGCGTTAAGAGGCTGGCGTGCGTCAACCTGTTCTCATTGCAGCAAAAAAATCGCCCCGTTCTTGGTTGAGGACGGGGCGATTCGTCTTTTGGACTTGTGCAGCCAGGCTTATGCAAAGCGGGCGACGAGCTCCTGGAGCACGTCGGTCATCTTGACGAGCGAACTGACCGGGACGAACTCGTTGACGCCGTGGTAGCAATAGCCGCCGGTGGAAAGGTTGGGGCAGGGCAGACCGCGGAACGACAGCTGTGCACCGTCGGTGCCGCCGCGAATCGGCAGCACTTGGGGTTCAACGCCGCAGGCAAGGTAGGCTTCCTTGGCAACATCAATAAGCTCGGGATAGTCACGAACGATTTCGGCCATATTTCGATACTGCTGCTTAATCTCGACCGTCACGCGCTCCTCACCCAGACGCTGGTTGAGCATCGAGGCGGCGGCATCAATAAGGTCGAGTTTCTGCTGGAACTTGGCGGCGTCATGGTCGCGGACGATGTAGCGCGCCGTGGCGTGATCGACGGTTGCAGATACGCCCTCAAGGTGATAAAAGCCCTCGTAGCCTTCCGTATACTCCGGGCGCTGCACGTAGGGGAGCAACGCGTTGAAGTCGCAGAACAGATTGCCTGCGTTGACCATACGGCCCTTGGCGTCGCCCGGGTGGATGGACTGGCCCTCAAAGCGGATGGTCGCCTCGGCGGCGTTAAAGCACTCCCACTCCAGCTCGCCGATGGGGCCGCCGTCGACCGTGTAGGCGTACTTGCAGCCAAAGGTATCGATATCCAACAGCTCGGCTCCGTGACCGATCTCCTCGTCAGGGCAGAAGCAAATGCCGAGTGCGGGATGGGGCAGAGAAGGGTCCTGAGCGATACGCGCGACAAGCGACATGATCTCGGCGACGCCTGCCTTGTCGTCCGCGCCCAGCAGCGTGGTGCCATCGCTGCAGACCAAGTCCTCACCCGCGAGGTCGTTCAGGGCGGGAAGCTTGGCGGTACTCATGGCAACGGGCTTACCGTCAACCGTGCCGCAGACCAGGTCGCCGCCTTCGTAGTGTACGATGTGCGGCTTCACGCCGGCGCCCGGTGCAACTTCGGTGGTGTCGAGATGGGCGATCAGGCCCAGGGCGGGCTTGTCCTCAGCGCCCGCACTTGCGGGGATATGCGCGCAGACATAGGCGTGCTCGGTCACGTGGGCATCTTCCGCACCAAGCTCGCGCAGCTCTTCAGCCAGCACGTTGGCAAGGTCAAACTGAACGGTGCTCGAAGGTACCTGGTCGCAGTTTGCATCCTCGGACTGCGTGTTGATCTGGACGTAGCGCAAAAAGCGTTCGAGGACATCGGGGTTCGTGGTGGTGTTTTCCATAAAGACCGCTCCAATCTTGGTCGTCGTGTGCAACAAGAACTCTAGCACGGTATGCCACGGCATACCGCGACGCTTGGATGGGGTAGAATCAGCCATTGAATGCAGAAGGGACGGAAGATCATGGATACGACAAATAGCTCGCGCGAACTACATCTGACGGTGGCGAACGAAGACTACTTGGAGTGCATGGTTCGCATTGAAAGCGAAGAGGGGGAAACCAACGGCGTGCGATCGGTCGACATCGCGCAGCGCCTTGGCGTCTCCAAGGCATCGGTCAATAAAGCGGTTTCGGCGCTCAAGGCATCCGAGCTTGTCGAGCAATCGCACTATGGCAAGGTAATCCTGACCGATCGCGGCCGCGAGGTTGGCACGGCTATCTGGTACCGTCATCGCCTCATCCGCACGTTTTTGGTTCAGGAGCTCGGTGTCGAATTTGAGCGAGCCGATTCCGAGGCCTGCATGATGGAGCATGCGCTATCCGAGGACACGATGAGCCGCTGGCTCGCCTATCTCGAAAAGCAGGGAATCAGCGTCGAGGAATAGCGGAATATATATGGATACGAGTTATTACAATCGCTTTGGTGCCGAGGAGCTTACGCGCCGCTTGTCGAGCGAGACCTTGTTGGCGCAGGGCCCCATGGGCAGTGTTCTGTTGAGTGAGTACGATGCCGCCGATATTCCACCGGCGTTTTGGAATCTGGCAGAGCCGCAGACCGTTTCTCGTATCCATCGCTTGTATGTCGCCGCCGGCGCGCAGGTACTCATTACCAATACCTTTCAGGCATCAAGCTATGCCCTCAAGCACGACCAGATTGCGCCGTCCGTGGCGGAGGTCAATCGCGGGGCCGTCGACGATGCCCGCCAGGCGCACCCTCAGCTGCTGCTGGGCTCGATGGGTCCGATCGGTATTGAGTGGTTTGCCGAGGACTCTGCCGAGTTTCGTGAGATCCGGGGCATTGCGCGCGAACAGGCGCACGCCTTGCTCAATGCTGGTGTTGACGGTCTGCTGATCGAGACGGTGACGTCTATCCGTAATTTGCAGCCCATGCTTGCCGGCGCCCGAGATGCCGCCGACGGCATGCCTGTTCTGGTGAGTTTTGTCGTTGACGATAAGGGCGACCTGTTGGGCGATGGCCTCAACATCGAGGCAGCCGTTTTGTACGCCGAAAAACACGGCGCAAACTCGGTTGGTGTTAATTGCTGTTCGCTTGCGGCCGCGAACGCGGCGGTGCCCAGGATGGTTGCATCGGCGACTACTCCCGTCACGGTGCGTCCCAACGTGGGCGATCCGGTCCAGACTCAGGATGGCCCCGTATGGCACGAGAACCCCGAAGCTTTCGCGCGCGCATGCATCGAATGGAGACATGCCGGTGCCGCAATGGTGGGCAGTTGCTGTGGAACCACGGCAATCACTACGGCAGCGATGGCCGAGGCGCTCGATATATAAAGGGCAAAACCGCTCCATACGGGGCGGTTTTTTTATTGCCTGCATGTCCTCGGCAGCATTTGCCCAAATGGTGAATGCCGGTGCCGGCAGGTTGCCGAGCGCGTGTTGCGGGTATACCTCATGCGTACCATGATCCAAACACTGTGAGGTGTCTGCGCGTGTGCGCGATAATTCATTTTGGAACTGACGGTTGGCGCGCTCGCGTCGATGAGGACTTCACTGCCGATAACGTTGCCCGTATCGCCGATGCCGTCGGCGAGTTATGGCAAAAGACCAATCCGGGCAAAACGGTATATATAGGGTTCGACACTCGGCCCCTGGCGCGCGAGTTCGCTGAGCTTGCGGCGGGTGTGCTAGCAGCGCACGGGCTGGACGCCGTGCTCGCTTCGCGACCTGTTCCGACCCCTGCCCTTACGTGGGCGGCGGCTTATGACGGTGAGGCGTGCGGCGCGCTCATGGTGACGGGGTCCCATCATCCGCAGGGTTATCTGTGTCTCAAGATTCGCATGGGTGACGGCTCGACCGCCAACCAGGATGTCATCGAAGAGCTCGAAGAGACCATGGCTCCCGAGCCAATGGGGATCGAGGGGCAATATCGCACCGCGGATATCATTCCTGACTATATGCAGGCGGTGGCATCGTTTGTCGATGCCGAAGCCATCCGCGCCGCGCACCTGCGAGTGGTTGTTGACCCCATGGGCGGCGCAGCCCAGGGCTATCTAGCCGACTTGCTGCGCGAGCTTGGCGTTGAGGTGCACGAGATTCACGCCGGGCAGGCGCCTGACCAAGAAGATATCTGCCCCGACCCCGTTGAGCCGTGGGTGGACGCTTGCGAGCATACGGTTATCGAGGACGGAGCTTGCGCTGGCCTGGTGACCGACGGCGACGCCGACCGTATCGGCGCGGTTGACGAGCGCGGCAGATATATACATCCGCATCAGATCATGGCGCTCGTTTTGGGCGACTTGGTTCAATTTCGTAATTTGGAGGGGCGCGTCGTCGTCAATCTTTCGTGCTCGACGCTCGTGCGTCGCATTGCCGAGGCGCTTGGCTGCCGCGTGACCGTCAAACCGGTCGGTTTCAAATATATAGCGGCGGAGATGAAGAAGGGCGGCGTCCTCATGGGCGGCGAAGAAGCCGGTGGTATCGGCATCGCCGCGCATATGCCCGAGCGCGATGGAATCCTCGCCTGTCTGATTCTGTGTGAGCTTATGGCAAAGACGGACGCGCCTTTGGGCGTTCTGGTAGACCAACTCGAGGACAGTTTTGGTAAGACGAGTTACGGTCGACGCGATTTGCGCCTTGAGGCCGAAGATGCCGAAACGTTACGAACCCTGCTGCCGGGCGTAAACCCCAAGTCGATTTGTGGCAAGGTGCCGCAAAACGTTAGTCATATGGATGGCTTGCGTTTAGCATTCGAGGATGACACGTGGCTGCTGGTCCGTCCTAGCGGGACCGAACCAGTGGTGCGCGTCTACGCCGAGGGGTTCTCGGTGGAAGAACGTGATGAGTTGCTCGATGCTGGCTGTGCTTTAGCTAGGGGAACGTATCCGCTTTAACCATGAGACTGCCTTATATAAAGAGATGCTCGGCGAGCGGTAGTTAACGGCTGGCAAACGTTAGTCGGATCCCAAACTGTGTAGGAAATGTGTACGCCCAGATTCCCGCCCCCGGCGCCCCTCCGGTCTGGCAATATATCTCCTTGCCGCGCGGCCCGGTCGGACCGGATGAGCCGCTAAGCGTGCACCTTGAGAACCGGATACTGCGAGGATGGACACTAACTCCAGTGTCGCATCCGGGCAGACATCGAACCATTTGAAATGGTCTAACTTGGATTTGTTTTTCGCAAGGCCGCCGAGAGGCGGCCCCGAGAAATTCCTTTTCCTATACAGAACCATATGAATCGAACGGAACCGATCAGCTAATAGTTGTGAGGACCGGACGGGCTCGAAGCCCATACATTTTGGACGGAGAGTTCGATCCTGGCTCAGGATGAACGCTGGCGGCGCGCCTAACACATGCAAGTCGAACGGCACCCCTCTTCGGAGGGAAGCGAGTGGCGAACGGCTGAGTAACACGTGGAGAACCTGCCCCCTCCCCCGGGATAGCCGCCCGAAAGGACGGGTAATACCGGATACCCCGGGGTGCCGCATGGCACCCCGGCTAAAGCCCCGACGGGAGGGGATGGCTCCGCGGCCCATCAGGTAGACGGCGGGGTGACGGCCCACCGTGCCGACAACGGGTAGCCGGGTTGAGAGACCGACCGGCCAGATTGGGACTGAGACACGGCCCAGACTCCTACGGGAGGCAGCAGTGGGGAATCTTGCGCAATGGGGGGAACCCTGACGCAGCGACGCCGCGTGCGGGACGGAGGCCTTCGGGTCGTAAACCGCTTTCAGCAGGGAAGAGTCAAGACTGTACCTGCAGAAGAAGCCCCGGCTAACTACGTGCCAGCAGCCGCGGTAATACGTAGGGGGCGAGCGTTATCCGGATTCATTGGGCGTAAAGCGCGCGTAGGCGGCCCGGCAGGCCGGGGGTCGAAGCGGGGGGCTCAACCCCCCGAAGCCCCCGGAACCTCCGCGGCTTGGGTCCGGTAGGGGAGGGTGGAACACCCGGTGTAGCGGTGGAATGCGCAGATATCGGGTGGAACACCGGTGGCGAAGGCGGCCCTCTGGGCCGAGACCGACGCTGAGGCGCGAAAGCTGGGGGAGCGAACAGGATTAGATACCCTGGTAGTCCCAGCCGTAAACGATGGACGCTAGGTGTGGGGGGACGATCCCCCCGTGCCGCAGCCAACGCATTAAGCGTCCCGCCTGGGGAGTACGGCCGCAAGGCTAAAACTCAAAGGAATTGACGGGGGCCCGCACAAGCAGCGGAGCATGTGGCTTAATTCGAAGCAACGCGAAGAACCTTACCAGGGCTTGACATATGGGTGAAGCGGGGGAGACCCCGTGGCCGAGAGGAGCCCATACAGGTGGTGCATGGCTGTCGTCAGCTCGTGTCGTGAGATGTTGGGTTAAGTCCCGCAACGAGCGCAACCC
>UQNB01000093.1 GCA_900542235.1 uncultured Collinsella sp. | reverse complement strand
CCCAGATGGACCGCAGTCGTAGGCGCCCACGTTGTGGCGGGCGGGAGCAGCAGGAGCCAGCGCAAAGTCATGCGTGGCAGGCAGGTCGGCAGTTGAAAACTCGTGAGGCACGGGGCAACTCACGGTCTTGACCAGATTCTCGCCCACCAGCGTCGGCGCTGCGGCCAGACGCTCGGCAAGCTCGTCGATGTCGAAGATCTCGGTCGAGATAATGCCCATCTTGGAGCCGTTGTCGCGCAGATGGCGCACCAGAGCGCGGGTGTCGACACCCTCGATAGCGACGATGCCGTGAGCGCGCAGGTACTCCGGTACGCTGACGGCCGAGCGCCAGTTAGAAGGCGTGGCACACATGTCGCGAACGATCATGCCACGCATAGCCGGAGCGCTCGCAGGGCGCACGGCGTCGCCGGGGAAGGCCGACTGGACGTCGGTCTCGTCGATACCGTAGTTGCCGATCTGCGGATAGGTCATGGTTACGATTTGGCCGGCATAACTCGGGTCGGTCATAACCTCAAAGTAGCCCTCGAGCGAGGTGTTGAAGCAGACTTCGCCGGTCGCGGTGCCCTCGGCGCCGCATGCGCGTCCATAAAAAATGGTCCCATCCTCAAGATACAGGGTGCAGGGACCGCAAGCGCCTTTGCTGGTTTTGGCCAGCATACGCTGGCACAGCTCGCTGGGCGCGATGGTGCGGGCGGCAGCGCCCGCAATATGGTTGTTCGCCATAGTTCTCCTTCCCGGTCTCACAGGACCGGCTTAAAGGTGTGCAGTTAGGCCTCGCGGTATTGTAACCGCAAGCATGCCTCATGGCGTTAATTTCATCGAAATGTTTACGAAATGATAATTATGACTTTCTATGCATAATGATTTTTTAATCCCCGTCCCAGAAAAATCATCCCGCGTGGGCTTGCGGCTCACGCGGGATGGCATCGTTCTATGTGGCTGCGGACTACTTTTGCTTGTCCTGCTCCAGCAGCTCGGACGGCGTGCGATCGGGCTTTCCGCCGCGGAAGATCTCTCGACCGTGCAGACGATGCTCAAGATCGCGCTCGGCCTGCTCCTCCGTGATCTTGGTCTGGCTCACCACCGGGTCCTCGATCAGCGATGAAACCGAGTTGACCTGTTTTTGAATGCGCTCGGCAATGGTGTCGTCCATGCTTACGATGCGCATCTTCCAGTCGATACTCGTGGCGTTGGACGAGCTCTTGGTCCAAACGAACGTCAGGATGGCGCTTTGGTGCCCCTGAGCAGGAAACATGCCAAAGAAGGAATCATGCTGGATCCTGCTGTCCTCGTCGATATAGGCGTGAACGTTATACACCACACGGTCGATCTTGTCGTTGAGCAGGGCGTTGGTTGCGAGCGCCGCCGCCTGAATCTGACCGTTGGACAGCAGCTCGAGCTCATTGGCAGAAGACGTGTCCAGCACCGTCACCTCAACCGTGCCCGTGCGCTCATCTGCCTCGTCGACGGTAAAATCGAGCGGGAACTGCGTAAAGCCATTGCCCCATTCAAGTCCACCCTTGAGCGCGGTCGAAACGGTATCCACCGAAACACTTTCGGAAAGGTTCGCGGTATTCAGACGTCGCATCACGCCGTAGCCAATCTGCATGCCAACAATCAGCACCAAAATGCCGATAACCACGGCCATGGCGGTCTTCGTAATGGTATGGCTCACCTGCGAGCCCGAAGGGTCGTCCTCGGACAGCGGGTCGATATGTTTTGCCTGGCTCGCGCGATCCTCGCTGCGCAGCCGCGCCAGCGTCGCCTTGTCGCCGCGCTTGACGGCGGCCTCTTTCTCGCGCATGCGCTCGGTGCGCTTTTTGGCGAGCGTAGGATCCAAGACGCCGGATGCATCGATTTCGGAGAATAACTCCGTCACTTCTTCCGGAGTCAAAGGGTTCTTATCAGCCATGATCTTCCTGTCATATCAATCAGTCGAGCTCGTGCGCACGCGCACCTTCGAACTGCATTCGATAGTAACGGGCATAGGTGCCGCCACGGGCGAGAAGCTCTTCGTGCGTGCCACGTTCCACAACGCGACCATGCTCAACGGTCGCAATCTCGTCAGCATGCTTAATAGTCGAGAGACGGTGGGCGATGATGATCGTGGTACGGCCGCGTGCCAGCTCTTCGAGCGACTCCTGCACCGCTTCCTCGCTCTCGTTATCCAGAGCACTCGTCGCCTCATCCAAAATAAGGATCTTGGGATTCTTGAGAAACACGCGCGCGATGGCGACGCGCTGCTTTTGACCACCCGAAAGACGGCTGCCGCGCTCGCCCACCACGGTGTCGTAGCCCTGCGGAAGCGATTCGATAAAGGTATCGATATTGGCGCGGCGGGCCGCTTCGGCGATCTCTTCTGCCGTGGCGCCCGGCTTGCCGTAGGCGATGTTCTCGCCGATCGTTCCATCAAACAGGTACACATCTTGCTGCACCAAGCCGATGGCACGGCGCAGACTATGCTGCGTCACGTCGCGCACATCCTGGCCGTCGATGCTAATGGAGCCGGCGGCAACGTCGTAAAAGCGCGGCAACAGCGAACAAGTCGTCGATTTGCCGCCGCCCGAGGGACCAACCAAAGCGATGGTCTGACCGGGCTTGATGGACAGGTCCATGTGGTCGATAACAGGGCGTCCGTCGGCGCCGCGCTCGCCCAATTCAACATCCTCGTAGCTAAAGCACACGTCGCGGTACTCCACAGCACCAGCCGTCACCTGCAGATCCGCAGCACCCGACTTATCCTGAATATCGGGGACAGTCGAGAGCACCTCATCCATGCGCTTAAAGCCGGCGATGGCTTTCTGATACGTCTCGGCCGAATTAACGAGCGTCTCGAGCGGCGTGCAGAACAGCGAAATGTAGAGCGCGAAGGTTGCCATATCGACCGCCTGCAGCTGACCCTGGGCAACGAGCCAACCGCCGAGGAGCACCACGATCACATAGAGCACGCCCGAGAGCAGGCCATACGTCGCGGTATAGACGCCCATGGCGTGATACATGTTCTCCTTGGACGAAAGGTAGCGATTGTTGGAGGCGCGGAACTTGAAGCGCTCGGTCTGCTCATTGGCAAAGCTCTTGACCACACGCATGCCCGCCAGCGAATCCTGCAGTTGCGCGTTGATGCCGCTAATCTTTTTGCGGTTATCGCTAAAGACCTCGCGCATACGTATATTCTGCCAAAACATAATGACCGCGAACACCACCGTCACCACAGCCATGGCGAGTGCGAGCACCGGCGCGATGGTAAACAGAATCACAAACGAGCCGATAATCTCGATGCCGCAAATAATGATCCATTCGGGCACGTGGTGCGCCGCCTCGCAGATATCGAACAGGTCATTGACCACGCGGCTCATCATATCGCCCGAGCTGTTGCGATCGAAGTATGCAAAGCTAAACCGTTCGTACTGATCGAACAGGTCCTCACGCATCTTGGACTCCATGCGCGCGCCCATCACGTGGCCCCAATAGCTCACAAAGTAGCGGCAGGCGCAGCGGATGGCATACATCAGCACCAGCCCCACCGCAATCATACCGAGTGCCCGCATAATGGCAGCCTGACCCTGGGTAAACAACCCTCCGGTCAGATTACGCAAGATAATGGGGAACGCCAGGTCAATGGCAGCAAGCACCAGGGCGCAAACAGTATCAGCAACAAAAAGCCCCATCTGGGGCTTGTAATACGAAAGAAACCTCTTAAACATAGTCACCTTACGCGGTTTTACCAAACCGCGTTTCATCTCGACGCTGCAAGTGCTCCATTTGGACAATCTGGCCTTCAATCGTCGGTCGCGTATATCCATACGCTTCCCTCCTCTTTTAGGCCACCTTGTCTCAAATGGAGCACTTTCGCTGACTTACACAAATCCGCGAGATCATCCCCGCTCGTTAAAGTTCCGCTCCACCCAAACGATGAGCAATGCTGTCGCAAGCCAAGGCACCCACAACGGTCTTGGCGTCTTCGATCTTGCCGTCGAGTACGGCGTCGATCAGCTCATGCAGTGGTACCAGGTCGACGTTGACAAACTCGTCATCGTCGGGGTCGGGTGCATCAAACTCGAGCTTGGTAGCCAGGTAGATGTGAATGATCTCGTCGCAAAAACCGCAGGTCGTGACAATCGACGTCAAAAAGCGAATACGGCCGGCCTTAAAGCCCGTCTCCTCATGCAGCTCGCGCTTGGCGCAATCGAGCGGGTCCTCACCCGGATCGAGCTTGCCGGCGGGAATCTCGACCGTCACGCGGTCGATGGCAGTGCGATACTGACGTACCAGCACGATCTTGCCGTTCTCGGTCAGTGCCACAACGGCCGCCGCACCCGGATGGCGAACGATATCGCGGGCGCTGCGGTGACCGTTGGGCAGCTCAACCTCAAGACGGTGGACGTCGAGGATCTTGCCCTTCCAGGCGCACTCCTCCGAAAGAATCTTCTCGTGCAGCAGGGCGTCATGCGGGTCTTCGTCCCCCAGCACCAGCGCCGGCTCGTCAGTGACCTCGCCACCAGGCTCGCCCTCGGCGTGCCCATACATGCGGCCGTCCTCTTCGACGATCTGCGCGTCCACGAGCTCTTCGTTCTTCTCGTCCATCCGTCTCATTCCTCTCGGATTTTAGGCATCCCAGGCATCGCGGCCGCGCAGTGCGCGCAGGCCAATGTCGTGACGCAGGGTCTTGCCCTCAAAGTTGATCTTCTCGCAGGCCTCGTAGGCAAGGTCGCGAGCGTTCTCGAACGTATCGCCCAGTGCGGTCACGGCGAGTACACGACCGCCGTTGGTCACGAGCTTGCCGTCCACCACAGCGGTGCCGGCGTGGTACACCGTCACGTTCTCCATGGCCTCGGCGTCCTCGATACCGGTAATGAGCTTGCCCTTCTCGTAGCTGCCGGGATAGCCCGCGCTCGTCAGAACAACGGCAACGGCCCACTCGTCACGCCAATCGAGTTCAACCTGATCGAGCTCGCAGTTGGCGCAGGCAAGCATGACCTCGACCAGGTCGTTCTTAAGGCGCGGCAGCACGACCTGCGTCTCGGGATCGCCAAAGCGGGCATTGAACTCCAGCACCTTGGGGCCGGCGGGGGTAAGCATAAAGCCGCCGTACAGGCAGCCGCGGTAGTCGATGCCCTCGGCGGCAAGCTCTGCCACGGTCTGTTCCATGACCTTCACCATGGTGGCATGCTCCTCGTCGGTCACGATAGGCACCGGGCTGTAGACGCCCATGCCGCCCGTGTTGGGGCCCTTGTCGCCCTCGAGCGCGCGCTTGTGGTCCTGCGAGGTGGCCATGGGACGAACGGTCTTGCCGTCGGTAAAGGCCAGCAGCGAGCACTCGGGGCCGGTCAGCATCTCCTCGATAACCACCGTATTACCGGCATCGCCAAAGGCTCCGCCAAAACACTCACGCACAGCCTCCTCGGCCTGCGAAAGCTCGGTTGCCACGATAACGCCCTTGCCCGCGGCAAGGCCGTCGGCCTTGACGACCAGCGGAGCACCCTGCTCGCGCACATAGGCAAGAGCCGAAGCCTCGTCGATAAATGAGCCATAGGCTGCCGTCGGGATACCAGCGCGCTCCATGAGCTGCTTGGAGAACAGCTTAGAGCCCTCCATCTGGGCGCCCTCGGCACCCGGGCCAAAGCACGGGATGCCCGCCGCGCGGACGGCGTCTGCAACGCCCGCCACGAGCGGAGCCTCGGGGCCAATCACCACGAGTCCGCATCCATGGCTCTGGGCAAACGCCGCCACGGCCGCAGGATCGCAATCGTCGAGAACCACATTCTCGCCGCAGCTCGCGGTGCCGCCGTTACCCGGCGCGATGTAGAGCTTGCCGGCGCGCGGTGATGCTGCGAGCTTGGCTGCCAGAGCATGCTCGCGGCCGCCGCTGCCCAACAACAGGATGTCGATGGTTTGAGTGTCCGCCTTCAAGGGTGCCTCCTCTATGGATTACCGGCCCGCTCCGCGCGGGCCCATTACAAGCAAATATACCCCTCGGCCGCCCATCTGGACTGCAAAGGGGTATATCGCAATAACCAAATAACGCCGATTACTTCCAGAATCGGTTGATGATCTGCTCGCGACCGGCGCCGACGCCGATAAACGTCACGCGGGTGTGTGCCAGATCCTCGATAAATGCCACGTAGTCCTGAGCCTCCTGCGGCAGCTCGTCAAAGCTGCG
>UQNB01000092.1 GCA_900542235.1 uncultured Collinsella sp. | reverse complement strand
CAGTACCATCGGTGCCCCCGCGCGCGCGCGCCCCCCCCGCCATGAGCGAAAAGGCGCTGCTCAAGCTGGCCGCCGCGCTGGAGCGCTCGAGCGAGCACCCGCTGGCCGAGGCGATTATGGCCGAGTGCGAAGCGCGCGGAATTGTCGCGCGCATGGTCGAGGACTTTGCCGCCGCGCCCGGACGTGGCGTTACGGCGCGCGAGGGGCAAAACGCCATTGCAGCCGGCAACGTGCGCCTGATGGACGAGCTGGGCGTTACCGTGCCCGCGGGTCTTGCCGAGCAATTTGCCGCCGAGGGCAAAACACCGCTGTTCTTTGCCAAGAACAGCGAGCTTGTCGGTACCATCGCCGTGGCTGACGAGGTCAAAGAGACGAGCGCCGGGGCCATCGCCGCGCTCCGCAAGCTCGGCGTCGACGTGCGCATGCTCACCGGCGACAACCGCGTGACGGCCGAGGCTATCGCCCGCCGCGTGGGACTCACCAGCGAACAGGTCATCGCCGACGTCCTCCCCGCCGACAAGGAACGCCACGTGCGCGAGCTGCAGGATGCGGGCAGCAAGGTCGCCATGGTGGGCGACGGCATCAACGACTCCCCCGCCCTGGCGCGCGCCGACGTGGGCCTTGCTATCGGCACCGGCGCCGACATCGCCAAGGAGGGAGCCGACGTAGTACTCATGCGCAGCGACCTCATGGACGTCGCCCGCGCCATCGAGCTGTCGCGCGCCACGATCCGCAACATCAAGCAGGACCTGTTCTGGGCACTGTTCTACAACGGCATCGGCATTCCGCTGGCGGCGGGCGTGTTCTTCCCGCTCACCGGATGGCAGCTCTCGCCGATGTTCGGCGCCGCGGCCATGAGCCTGTCGAGCGTCTTCGTCGTAAGCAATGCGCTGCGCCTGAAATCCTTTAAGCCTAAAGTGGCAAAATAGGCTCACCATTAAGTCCATTTAGAACGGGTTTTCCAGGTGCCCGAGATTGACCTGAAAGAGGAGCGACGCGTACTTTGGTACGCGAGCGACGGCTTGAAGGTCAAGGTCGGGTGCTTGGGAAAGCCGACACAACAGAGAGGAATACCAATGCGTTACACGATTAAGACTTCGGGCCTTATGTGCGGCCACTGCGATGCTACCGTCGAGACGGCACTGCTCAACGTTGCCGGCGTGACCGACGCCGACGCCGATCACGAGACCCAGACCGTCCAGGTGGAGTGCGCCGACACCGTGACCGCCGAGCAGCTCGCCACCGCCGTCGAGGGCGCCGGCGAGAAGTTCCACGCCCTGTCCGTAACCGCCGCGTAACGACCCACGCGCACCCCGACCAGAAACGAGGACCCGCCATGATGGCAGACCATAAATCGGTGACTCGCATGCTTAAGACGGCACGCGGGCAGATCGACGGCATCCTGCGGATGGTCGAGGAGGACCGCTATTGCGTCGATATTTCCACGCAGCTTATGGCCACACAGGCGCTCCTCGCGCGCATTAACGCCGACGTGCTCAAGGCCCACATTGAGGGCTGCGTGACTTCGGCAATCGAATCGGGCGACGAAGACCTCAAGGCCGCCAAGCTCGCCGAGATCGAACGCGTCGTCGACAAGCTCTCCAAGTAATTGAGGCATTGGAGACAGACTTCTTTGCACCATCTTGGTGCATCGGGGATAGGTACGTTTGCACCACCTTGGTGCAGATTAACCTGTCCCCCTTGCTCTAAATCGGGTATAAAGGCGTGCAGCATATCGAACGAAAGGCAATTTGCATGAATGACTTTATGAAGGGCCGCAATGGTGCCGATGAACTCACCATCGTGATGGGTTTTGCCGGCATTGTCATCGCGATGATCGGATCGATAGCCCACATCCAGTGGCTCAGCTGGATTGCCATCGCCGTAATCGTGATTGGCGTGCTGCGCGGCCTGTCCAAAAACATCGATGCGCGTCGCAAGGAAAACGCTGCCTTTGTCGCCGCGACCGCGAACGTCCCCGGCTTGGGCAAGTTTGTCGCCAGCTTGGGCGGCGGCGCTGCAGCGGCCAGCACCTCGCGCGCGGCTGGAACGAGCAAGGAAGACTTTGAGCGCGCCAAGCGCACGGCCAAGAAGATGTGGAAGGGACGCAAGACCACGGCATACCTCAAGTGCCCCAACTGCGGCCAGATGCTCTCCGTCCCCAAGGGCAAAGGCAAGATCCGCGTCACCTGCCCCAAGTGCCACGCCAAGATGGAAACCCGCTCCTAGCGCCCGCACGCGGGACAAATTAATCAGGTTTGTTTGTCCCAAATCTTAAGTATTTGTTCGATAAAAAAGCCGAGGCCTCGTGTTGAGACCTCGGCTTTTTGTATGCGGCAACGGAGCTGCACCTTTGTCACATCTACGCCACACCGTCGCGGGCCAGCTCCTCAACCAGCGCTTCGGCAGGCATGGCCATAATCGCGTCGAGCTCGGCGTCCACCTCGGGAATACGCTTCACCTTGAGCTTGCGTACCAGATCACCGCGACACATCACATGTATCGGCTCACGCAGAGCGCACAGGTCATCGAGCGGATTCTTGCGCGTCACCAGGATATCGGCGGCCTTGCCGCACTCGATTGTGCCGGTCTCGCCACCCAGCCCCAGCAGCTCGGCATTGACCTGCGTAGCCGTATGCAGCGCGAAGGCGTTGCTCACACCCACGTACTTGGCAAAATAGGCCACCTCACGCCACATGTCGTACTGCGTCACGAACGGGCAGCTTGAGTCCGTGCCCAAGCCTACCTTAACGCCGGCATCCAGCGCCGCACGAGCACTCTCGATAATGCCCGAGCACACGATGTCGCCGTTCTTCTTTTGCGTATCGGTCGAATGGGTCTTTTCCGGGTCGAGCAATACAAACGGCAGCGCCGGGCTGATCGTGCAGGTAACGCTGGGCGCACGTCCCTCGAGCTGCGTGCCCGCGGCGCCGCGGTACAGCTCCAGGATCTCGGGTGTCAACGGAGCGCCGTGCTCGATCGTATCGACGCCGGCCTCAAGCGCGGCCTTCACGCCCTCGGTGCTCTCGACATGAGCCATAACCGGCAGGCCCACCTCGTGCGCCGCCTTGCACGCCGCTGCGGCAACCTCCGCCGGCATACGCAGCACGCCCGGCTCGCCTACTTCGGTCGCGTCGAACACGCCGCCCGTCACGAACAGCTTGATGACATCGGCACCGCGCGCATACAGGTCTCGCACCTGCTCGGCTGCCTCGACGGGGCTGTTGGCCACCTGGGCGAACAAGCCCGCGCCATGGCCGCCCGGCACCGTGACGCCCGTTCCCGGCGCTACCAGGCGCGGCCCCTGATACTTGCCGGCGTCGATAGCGTCGCGCACGGCAATGTCGGCAAACAACGGGTCACCCGCGCCGCGCACCGTGGTCACGCCGCTTGCCAGCTGCTGCTGAGCGCTGCCCTTGAGAATATGGCGCACGATGGCGCGCCCCACGGGATTATCGAGCTTCTTCATCAGCGCGCCCGCATCGCCGGCCGAGACAGGCTTGCCCGAGCCGCACAGGTGCACGTGCATATTGATCAGGCCCGGCATGAGATACGCACCACCCAGGTCGATAACCTCGGCACCTGCAGGCGCCTGCGCCACAGCACTCGGCCCCATCCAGGTGATGACGCCGCGCTCAACAGTCACGGCCATATCGGGTTGCGGCTCCATATGTTCCGAACCATCCAGAATGGTCGCATTGATAAACAACGTGGAACGATCGGCAGATGCCATATCGAGCTCCTCCCTCACGATTAACTTGAACATTTGTCCATTATCGCCCAGTCCCGCCGGATTGCCGTAGACGCATCGGTTAACGGAAGGAAGAGGGGATGTGTGGGGACGGAATACGTTGCAGTCCCACCCCGGCGACACCAGGGAAATGTCTCGATCTGTAACAAGTACAGGGTTATTGGGCCCCTTGATGTTACAGATCAAGACATTCGGTCGACGTTTCGCCGGTTTGTCTCGATCTGTAACAATTACGAGCTCAAACAGCCTCTAACCGTTACGGATCGAGACAAAACCTCTCAGCGCCCATACCACTGGCGTCTCCACTCCTCAGCCAAATCGGGCCGTCGCGGAATACCCGCTAGCCTCATCTTCTCAACCAGCTTCCCCGGATTCTTGAGCTCATCAAACGTAAACCGAAGCACCTTATGCCCGAGCATTGTCAGATGAGATTCCCGCTGACGCTCTGCCACGAATGGGTCGACCGACTCCCGACCCTCGCCGTTCCGCAAGGTGTACTTCCCCTTTCCGTCGAGCTCGCCGATGACACATGTCCCGTCCTCGAGCCGCCAAAAATAATCGACGCGAAACGACCGGCTCGGATCAAGTGGGTCGTGAAACTCCACCTGCAACTCCGGAACTGGAAAGCCATATGCAATAAAGAACGCCCGAAACCGAGACTCGCCACCGTTTTCGGACAGCCCATCCGCGTGCGACGCAATCACCTGCGCCCTGCGGTACCCACGCCTGCCTTCGCAGTCGGCACGGAGGCACTCGCACAAATCCTCACGCGATATGCCCTTCGCCCGCAGCGCAGAATCGGCAATCGCAAGACCATACGAAAACGGTGCACGCAGCAGACAGTCCTCCACCGTGCGCCAAAACGACGTCACCCGCACGCCGTCGACTTGTTCAAGTGCGCCCGCCGCCTGCGGACGCAACAGCCGACATCCTGCACTCAGCGGCACCGAGCAACCTGTCTTAACAAGATATCGTGGCCCAAGCAGATCATTCGGCATCTCCAGACCCCACAAAAGCGCCGCGTCATAACCCCAAAACGCCCAGTCTGGATGAAACTCCGCAAGCCCTTTGATGGTACGCAGCGCTCGCTCCGCCGGCGTCAGCGCATCCCAATCATGCTGAAAACAGAATAGGTGCGATTCGGGTTCCGCAATATCGTCTGTCCCCACATGGCGTCGCAGCCACATGAGCTCGGCATTGTCGTGCGTCACAAGCAGCACACCTTGTTCAGCCGCCTCCCTGAGCCTGGCAAGCATCCTATTCCGCGCCAAAGTGTTACGTGTTGCATGCTTGTGTTTAAAAACGGTATTAGACACTTCCATCACCACCACATCGGAGAAATGGGCCATCGCCGCTGTTGCCGCTGCCGACAAACGTCTCGATCTGTAACAGGAAGACCGATTTTTGGCCTGTAGATGTTACAGATTGAGACATTCCCCCAGCCAGGTGCCAAACGTCTCGATCTGTAACAGTAAGACGTTCTCCAGGCCCCTAAACGTTACAGATTTAGACAAACCAGCGGAGAACGACGCGACGGTACCAGTCCAACGATCCCTACTCCCACTCCTGCTCGTAGATGCTGAGCGACTTCACGTACCGCCCCTGGGCGCCCATGATGTCGCGGACCAGCCGCAAGAAGAAGCTGATGCACGAAGTGTCAAAGCCGTCCTGCAGATCCTCGGGATGCACCGCACCCGGCCCGTCGACCGCCGTGTCGCTCAGGCGCGCGATGTCATACAGGTAGAGCTGTCCCGCCGTCAGCCAGACATCGCCGACGCACGCGAGTCGCACCGCAATCGCACCGTCGCTCCAATGCTCCTTTTGCACGATATGCGGGTCGTAGACATCAAAGCGATGATCGGTGCGCGTGTCCTTCAGCACGACCATGCCAGTCGCGGGATCCTTGTCCAAAATGCCAAAACGCGAAAAGTAATGCGTGCCGCGCACTTGCTTAAGCCGCTCGAGCGCCGCGGGTGCAAGCGATGCCGGCGGTTCGTCAACATATAGCTCGAGCAGCGTCTTGCCATGGCGATAGGGGCGCTCGAAGAGCAGCCAATCGGTAAACGCCATGTTGTAGGCCATGATTTCGTTTTGAGAAGGTTCCTCGCAATAGCTGAGCCACGGGTCGACGATAATCTCGAACTGCTCGCGCGCCGGCTCCAGGAATTGAAACTTCCGCAGCATCCAAAAATGGGCCATGTCGGCAATATCGTTGCCGACGGCTTCGGCTAGCTGCGCTCGGTCTAAAGCGTGGTCAGTCATGGCATCCTCCTCAAACTGATGGACCTCAATTTAAGCTTACGAGGAGGGTGGGCAGCCACGACCAGTGCGGGCAAAATAGGCCCCCGGCTGCAAACCAGATGCTGACCAAACACTTGACGAAAAGCTTGACCGAAAATGCGCACCACAACAAAACCGCAGGTAAACATAGACGGCCAACCCGCCCTTTTGAGCCAGATGCCCGCAGCCACCACAGAAACAACAGGTGACCACAGCCCAAGAAGTCGACAAATGAACGCCCGTACGTCGACAAACGAGCAAACTGCTCGCAAATCCGCAACGAGTGTCCCCGAATGCCGGCACTAAGGGACGTCTCTTTTGTGCCGGCAGTTAGGGACAGCCCTTGCCGATTCGATTGTTGAATATCTCCGTGACTACTTTACAGCTCCAGCGCCTCGGCGACTTCGGCAGCGCAGGCCAGGGCATCGGCCATGGCGTTCACGACGAGCGAGCTGCCGTTGCGGGCATCACCGGCCACATACACCGGCGCGGCATCCGCGGCGACACCCTCCGTGCGAGCCGCGAGGTGCGAGCCCTCGGCAGCCATCACCGGAAGCGGGCGGCCAGCGGGGGGCAAAGGGGCCCCCCCAGAAGACCGA
>UQNB01000091.1 GCA_900542235.1 uncultured Collinsella sp. | reverse complement strand
CCGCGCGAAGCGCACGGCGGGGTCCTGACATGTCCGAGGACGATTTGGGAGGTAAGCCCTGGGGCCTCCGATGGGGGCGGTTCCAGCCGAGGCTATTCGTCGCCGAAGCTGATGCCCAACGCCTTGGCCTCGCGCACCAGATCGCTCTGGGGGTCGACATATTTGAGCTTGCCGGCGACCTCCTCGAGTGGCATGTGGCACATCTTGCCGTCACGCAGGGCAATCATGTAGCCAAACTCGCCGCGTAGGCAGCCGAGCGCTGCCTCGACGCCGCACTGGGTCGCAAAGATGCGGTCCTGGGCATCGGGCTGACCGCCGCGCTGCGTGTGACCGGGGATGGCGACGCGGGTCTCGCGGCCGGTCTTGGCCTCGATCTCCTTGGCGATGTCGTACACGATTGACGGGCTCGTGCGTTCGGCGAGCTTCTTCTTGTACTCCTTCTTGGACAGTGCCGCGTCATCCTTGGAGATGGCGCCCTCGGCGACGGCTACGATCGTAAAGCGGCTGCCGGTTTCCATGCGATGCTCGATGGTCTTGATGACGTTATCCATGTCGTAAGGGATCTCGGGAATCAAGATGACATCCGCGCCGCCCGCGACGCCGGCGTACAGCGGGATCCAGCCAACCTTGTGGCCCATGATCTCGATAACGAACACGCGGCCGTGACTCGAGGCGGTGGTGTGGATGTCGTCGATGCACTTGGTAGCGACGTCGATGGCGCTCGTAAAGCCAAACGTCAGCTCGGTGCCCCAGGTGTCGTTATCGATGGTCTTGGGCAGGGCGATAACGTTGAGGCCCTCTTCGCGCAGGCGGTTCGCGGTCTTGGTGGAGCCGTTGCCGCCCAGCATAAACAGGCAGTCGAGCTGCAGCTTATGATAGGTGTGGACCATAGCGGGCACCTTCTCGACGCCATCGGCCTCGGGAACATCCAGGCGCTTGAACGGCGTACGGCTCGTGCCCAGGATGGTGCCGCCGCGGGTGAGGATGCCGCTAAAATCGGCGGGCGACATGACGCGGAACCTGCTGTAGATAAGGCCCTGGTAGCCGTCCTCAAAACCGTAGATCTCGATAGGCTCTTTGCTATTGGTCATAAGCGTTTTGACAATGCCGCGCATGGTGGCGTTGAGCGCCTGGCAGTCGCCGCCACTGGTAAGAAGACCGATCCTGAGCATGATGAATCCTTCCGGGCAAGTTATAACATGCGCATAAGTTTACCCCCGCACACTGTTGATACGGGGGTAAAACGTGTTAGCTCAAGCGTATAGAAATGTAAGCAACGCCAGGCGAGCGTAAGGTCGACGGGCCTGGCTCCTTACAGTGCGAATGCGTCGATGTCGCCCCAGTGGCGGCGCAGCGTGATGGCGGCAGCAGGCTCGGTGTTGTCAAAGACGACCGACCACTGCGTGTTGCTGGTGATGTCTTCCGGATTGGGCTCTTGCGCTGCAGCGCGTAGGGCCTTCCAAGCGACTGCCTCGTCTTGGGCGCCGGTATGGGCGTCGAGGACATCGGCGATTGCGGCGGCGCGCTCTTTACCATGGCCTAGCTCGCCATTCTTTTGGTTGGGCAGCACTTCGTCGCCATAGCAGGCGTAGAAGTTCGTAACCTGGGTTACAGGAGTCGCTTTGAAAGCGCGGTCCGGATCGTGCGGATCCCACTCTACTACGCGCGCGTCACCGGCGGCGTCGTTTATAAAGAAGTGGTAATCGCGTCCTGCCATGGCGTGCATGTCGTAGGCGGAAAGCAGGTCGACAGCTTCTTGCGTGGTGGCGGCACGGTCGAGCACCAGACGGATGGCGAGCGAGGTATTGATGACGGGGCGTTGCGTGTCCTGGTCACAGGGCTTGGAATCCAGGGTGAGTACGGCAATGGAGACGCCACATTCGTTAACACCATCGAGCTGGGCAAACGGGCCCATGAGTGCGGCGGCGCGTCCGGCGACGGAGTCAAGCGGAGTGTTATCGCCCAGGTTGTTAAGGGCGGCAAACCCGATGGAGGCATAGCCGTCGCGCGGGTGATTGCGCACCAGCAGCGCCGAGGTGTCGTCCTTAAAGTCGTAATTGCGACCGGTGCGCACGCGGCCTTCGGCATCTACGGCGACAAAAGCGCTGCAGGCAAACTGGGGCGCCTGGACATGTGCCGGCACACCGGGCAGCACCTGCGCCACCACGGCATCGATGTAGGCCTGGTCGTCGCGCACGCCAGCGGCGATGATGCGATCAAGATCGTAGTCGTAGGCAATGTCGATTGCGTACAGGTCATAGCCATCCGCGTAGCCGGTCAAGCGTTTGAGCGACGCGGCGGACTTGATTTGCTTGCGGTAAACGATGCCGGCGGCAGCGGCAAGGCCGACGGCGACTCCCGCGACACCGCAGGTGATGGCAACGTTACGTGGCTTCATGACGGCTCCTCTCGTCCTGTTAGCGTAATTGTCGCAAAAGGTGTACGGGCATGATGGCTCAACTTGGCGAGCGGCGCGGGATTAAACACGGAATGAAGAGTGCGGCGCTGGCGCGGCGGGGTATGCTGGAAGGGACCATCAACCCAGCGAAAGGGGAGAGCATGACGGATCAGGAAACGCCCGAGCGCGCGCATGTGACGGCCGATGATATCGAGGCCGCCAACGACCTTATCGACTTTATCGAGGCATGCCCCAGCATGTTCCATACGGCGGCGACCATTATGGCCGAGCTCGACGAGGCGGGCTTTACCTACCTGCCCGAGAATGCGGCGTGGGACATCGAGCCGGGCGGGCGTTATT
Organism: uncultured Collinsella sp.; assembly: GCA_900542235.1. Taxonomy (GTDB): domain Bacteria; phylum Actinomycetota; class Coriobacteriia; order Coriobacteriales; family Coriobacteriaceae; genus Collinsella. Next base: position 3,913 of record UQNB01000091.1, on the reverse strand, counting down.
ACACGCAGCGCAACACCTCGAGCGTTGTTGCCTTTAAGGTGGGCGAGGACCTGGCCGCGACGTGGGGCGAGGACGGCGTTGCCGGCGACTACCATTTTCAGCTGACGGCGTCGCACAGCGACTCGCCGACGTTTAAGGTTAAGGCCGTGCCCGAGCTCGACGGCGCGGGCGAGACGCTGCGCCTGAACACCGAGGCCTACGGCGGCATGATCGACTACACCTGGTTCGACCGTCCGTTGGCACTCGCGGGCCGCGTGCTGGTACGCGAGGGCGACCGTATCGAGAGTCGTTTGCTCGCTACCGAGCGCGAAGTCGCCATCATCCCGAGCCTTGCCATCCACATGAACCGTGGCGTTAACGAGAGCTTTGCTCCCAACCGAGCCGTTGACCTGTGCCCGCTCATCAGCGCTGGCGACCTTAAGCAGGGCGACTTTGACGCCCTGATCGCTGACGAACTGGATGTTGAGCCTGAGCAGATTCTGGGCCGCGACCTGTTCCTCGTCAATCGTCAGGATGCGCGCATTTGGGGCTGGGCCGACGAGTTTATCTCGACGCCCAAGCTTGACGACCTGGCCTGCGCCTATACCTCGCTACAGGCTTTTTTGGGCGCCGAGAACGCGCACGACGTCTCGGTCTTCTGCTGCTTCGATAACGAGGAGGTTGGCTCCGAGACCAAGCAGGGCGCCATGTCGACGTTCTTGGCCGACGCGCTGCGCCGCATCAACGGATCACTGGGCTTTGATGACGAGTCGTATCATCGCGCCCTTGCCGCATCGATGCTCGTGAGCTGCGACAACGCGCATGCCGTGCACCCCAACCACGCCGAGAAGTGCGATGCCCACAACCAGGTGGTGCTTAACGGCGGCATCGTCATCAAGGAGGCCGCCAACCAGCACTACTGCACCGATGCCTTTAGCCGCGCGGTGTTCCAGGCTATCTGCGATGACGCCGACGTGCCCACGCAGGCCTTCGCCAACAAGAGCGATATGGCCGGCGGCTCCACGCTCGGCAATCTGTCCAATATGCAGGCGAGCATGCATGCCGTGGACGTGGGCCTGCCGCAGCTGGCCATGCACTCGAGCTACGAGACCGGCGGCGTTCGCGACGTGATGTACGCCATCCGCGCTCTCACAGCCTTCTACGAGCGCAACCTAACCATCAACGGCGCCGAAAGCGTGGAGCTCTAAAACCTGCCAAAAAGGGATGTTAATTGTGGCAGGTTTTATCTGGGCGAATGCAAAGGGTGAAACCGAACTGGATTGGTGATGCGTAGCCGCCGAGGTGCAGTGTGCCTCGGCGGCTTTTTGTGTACAGAGTACGGCTAATGCTTGTAAATGCTATACATGCTTTACGTATCTACCATAGAGATTTATGATTGTTTTGAAGAATTAAGGAGGGGTCATGACCACAACAGCCGCTCAGATCAACGTACGTCTTGATGCCGATCTTAAAAGGAGTGGGGACGCCGCTCTCTCCAAGGCCGGTATGACGCCGAGCCAAGCGGTGCGAGCGCTCTGGCAGCTTGCAGCGTCGCTGGCCGATCGCCCCGGTGCGCTCGAGGATATCCTGCTGCCCAGTCGTGCCCGGGCGGAACAGCGCGAGCGCGAAAAGGCCGCCAAACGTAAGCTCGAGCTCATGGATCAGGGGTCGAAGCTGTTCGCTACCGCTTGCCGTGAGTCGGGAATCGATATGGTCAAGGCCCAGCCATCGGACGACGAAGAGCTCAAACGGAATGCCTATGTGGATCGCTATGGCGAGGAGATGAGCTGGCTCTATGAGTGAGGCTCCAAAGCGCATCTTGGTTGACACCAACGTGTGGCTTGATTACTTCATTCCCTCACGACGTGGTCGTTCGGTGACGATTGAGTTTTTACGCGATGCATGCACGGCACAGGTTGATTTGCTGTACGCGGCGACATCGTCCAAAGACCTGTTCTATTTGATTTCAAGCGAACACAAGGCATGGTATCGGCGAGAGCACGGCTCGCTTTCCCAGGATGCCGCTACGGCAGCGACTTCGCTTGCATGGGATTGTCTTAGCGTGCTGTCGCAACTTGCCACGCCGGTACCCTGCGACCTGAGTGACATATGGATGGCGAGCAAGCAGCGTAATCTCCATAGCGATTACGAAGACGATTTAATCATTGCGGCGGCGATGCGTGCGCAGGCAGATCTCCTGGTCACCAACGATGCCAAGCTCTGTTCACATGCGCCCGTCGCAGCAATGAGTGTAGAAGACGCAAGAAAATATCTAACAACGCTTTAATTGCTCTAAACCTCACTGGCCGAACAAGAGTCAGCGAGAGTTCCCGGACTGAGCCAGCACTGGTTAGACCCCGCAGGTTGAACAAAAGTCAGCGAGAGCCCGCCGTTTGCGCCAAGGTGCCGTGAAATGAAAAGGCGCTGACCTTCTGGTCGCGCCTTTGAAATTGAACGGCAGATTGGCCAAACGGCGGGCTCGCAGCGTCGAGCAGTTCCGGCGTTTGGTAAAACGCCGGAACAAATCAGTGCTCAATCCAACAACGTAGCGTCTCGCCAGCTTGAAGATGACGTAGGTTCTCGGCGGCGATGTCGACCACATTGTTGAGCGTAGCCTCCAAGTGGAACCAGCCGGAGACGTGCGGCGTGATGAGCATGTTGGGCGCATCCCACAACGGGCTTGTCTCAGGCAGCGGCTCGGGGTCGGTGACGTCGACCGCGGCGCCGGCGAGATGTCCCGACTCCAGGGCGGCAACCAGGTCGTCGGCAACCACAAGATCGCCGCGGCCACCGTTGGCAAAGAACGCGCCCGGCTTCATCGCGGCAAAGAACTCGGCATTCGCAAGACCGCGGGTCTCAGGCGTGCTGGGCATAAAGGATGCGACGACGTCGGCCTCGGCCAAGCGCTCGGGCAGGGCATCCATGCCGTCCATGTCCTCAAACACAATGGGGTAGACGAGTGGATGGCGCTTGATGCCGCGGACGTGTGCGCCCATGCTGCGGCAGAGCGTGGCAAAGTGGCCGCCGATATCGCCCGCGCCCAGCACCAGCACGTTGGCATTTTTGAGCGAGGTAACCGGCCCCAAATCCTCCCAGCGATGCTCGCGCTGCAAGTCGTGATAGCCGGGCAGGCGCTTCATCATGGAAAGGACCATGGCAAACATGTGCTCGCTCACGGCCTGGCCGTAGGCGCCCACCGAGCAAGACAGTTTGGCGTCGGCTGGCACGGTGCCGGCGGCAAGGTAGTCGTCATAGCCGGCGGTCTGCAATTGCAACAGCTGGAGATGCTCGCATGCCGTGAGCATGTCAGGGTCGATGTTGCCCAGGATCACGTCGGCATCGGCGACCTGCTTGCGCGCGGCGGCGTCGGCGCTCGTGTAGATAAAGTCCTCGCCCGGAGCGCTCGACTCAAGAATTGCGCGATGACGGTCGTTGACGGGCAGCAAAACCAGGATGTTCACAGGCAGTCCTCTCCGCTCAACCTGCCAAAAAAGGGACAGGTTTATTTTGGCAGGTTTTATCAGGCAAAACGCTATAAAAACGCCGGGCTTCGCGATGGTTAACATATCCATCGTGAAGCCCGGCGCATCCACGGCTACCAGCTCAGCAGCTCGTAGCCGTCCTCGGTCACCACGAGCTGTACCTCGCACTGGGCCGAATCGCTGCCGTCCTTGGTGCGCACGCACCAGCCGTCGCCCTTGCTGATCTTGATGTCGGGCGCTCCGGCGTTGACCATGGGCTCGATGGTAAAGACCATGCCCGGAGCCATGATGGTGTCCACATCGGGCGCCTCGGTGGTAAAGCCCACAAACGGGTCCTCGTGGAACTCCTTACCGATGCCGTGTCCGCCGTACTCGCGCACCACGCTAAAACCGGCGTCCTCGACCGTCTTTTGCACGGCCTCGGCCATGACGGAGAGCGGCAGCCATGGCTT
>UQNB01000090.1 GCA_900542235.1 uncultured Collinsella sp. | reverse complement strand
CATCGATCGTACCCCGGTGTGCGAGCCGGTTCAGACCGGTCTGCTCGCTATCGACTCCATGGTGCCTATTGGCCGCGGTCAGCGTGAGCTCATTATCGGCGACCGTAAGACCGGTAAGACCGCCATCGCCATCGACGCTATCCTCAACCAGCGCGGCAAGGGCATGGTCTGCATCTATGTCGCCATCGGCCAGAAGGCCTCCACGGTTGCCAACATCCGCGAGACCCTCGCTCAGCACGGTGCGCTCGACTACACCATCATCGTTTCGGCCACCGCTGCCGATTCCGCCCCTATGCAGTACATCGCGCCTATGGCCGGTGCCGCTATCGGCGAGTTCTTCATGTACAACGGCGAGGACGGCAAGCCTGCCAGCGAGACCAACCCCGGCGGCCACGTGCTCGTCATCTACGACGACCTGTCCAAGCAGGCTGTGGCTTACCGTCAGATGTCGCTGACGCTGCATCGTCCGCCCGGACGCGAGGCCTATCCTGGCGACATCTTCTACCTGCACTCTCGTCTGCTCGAGCGTGCCGTCAAGATGTCCAAGAAGAACGGTTATGGCTCCATGACGGCTCTTCCGATCATCGAGACCCAGGACGGCGACGTCTCGGCCTACATTCCGACCAACGTCATTTCCATTACCGATGGTCAGATCTACCTGCAGTCCGAGCTCTTCTTCCAGGGCCAGCGCCCGGCAGTCGACGTGGGCATTTCCGTGTCCCGCGTCGGTGGCGACGCACAGACCAAGGCCATGAAGCAGGTCGCCGGCAACCTCCGTCTGGACCTTGCTTCGTACCAGGAGCTCGCCGGCTTCACGCAGTTCGGCTCCGACCTCGACGAGGCCACGCAAAAGCAGCTTACCCACGGCGCTCGCATGACCGAGCTCCTGAAGCAGCCGCGTTACAAGCCGTTTGAGGTTGGCGAGCAGATCGTTACGCTGTTCGCTGGCAACGAGGGCTTCCTGGATGACCTGGAGATCGCCGACGTGCTGCCCTTCCGTGCCGAGCTCATCGAGTACATGGACAATGGCTTTGGTTCGCTGCTCGACAAGGTTCGCGCCAAGAAGATCGATGATGACACCAAGGCTGAGCTCTTGCGCGTCATCGGCGACTTCAAGCAGCAGTTCATGGCCAAGCACCATTCGGATGTTTCTGGATCAGAGGAGAACTAAGCCCCATGGCCAACCTTCGCGACATTAAGAAGCGAATCTCCTCGGTTACCACGACCAAGCAGATCACGCGCACGATGGAGATGGTCTCTACGGCCAAGATCCGTCGTGCCCTCGATCGCTCCAAGCAGGCCGAGCCCTATAAGGAGGCGCTGACTGACGTCATGTTGACGGTCGCCGGCGACGCTTCCTGTTCGGGCACCGATCCCATGCTGCAGAAGCATGAGAGCGTCAAGCATGGCCTGATTGTCGTTATTGCCTCGGACCGCGGCCTTGCCGGCGGTTTCAATACGACGGTGGAGCGCACGGCCGAAAAGCTCGCCGCTTCTTGGGCGAACGACGGCATCGAGTGCGAGATCATCGCGTGTGGGCGCAAACCGGCCACGTATTTCCGTGACCGCGCAAACGTCGTCATGCACTTTGAGGGCAACTCCTCTGAGCCCGATTTCAATCAGGCCCGCATGATCTCCTCTCATATCTGCGATGCGTATCGTGCCGGTGAGCTTGACCGTGTCGAGCTTGTCTACCACCACGCCAAGAACCGCGTGGATCAGGAGCTTCGCGTCGAGCATCTGTTGCCGCTCGACCCCGAGATGATCGCTATGGCCCACGGTCCGCGTAAGAACGAGACCGACGCCCCTAAGCGCATCTCGTCCACGTTCGAGTTCGTGCCCTCTCCCGAGCATGTTCTCGGCAAGCTTGTGCCGTCTTATATCCTGACGGTCATCTACCAGGCCCTGATCGATTCGGCGGCTGCCGAGCAGGGTGCACGCCGCAAGGCCATGCACTCTGCGACGGAAAACGCCACCGCGATCATCTCGACCCTTACCCGCACGTATAGTCGCGTGCGTCAGGCTTCGATCACGACCGAGATTAACGAGATCGTCGGCGGAGCCTCAGCATTGGAGGAACAGTAATGGCTAATAACACCGTAAAGCTTGCGGTCGAGGAAGCCACCAAGAAGACGACTGCCGGTGATGGTCGCATCGTGCGAATCATCGGCCCTGTCGTCGACGTCAAGTTTGACGGCGCGGTGCCCCCGATCTACAACGCGCTCACGGTCGAGGCCGAGACCCCGATCGGTCACCTGAGCACGATCCTCGAGGTCGAGAGCCAGCTTCCGGGCGGCGTCGTCCGCACGGTCGCCATGTCCTCGACCGACGGCCTGCAGCGTGGCCTCATCGCCACCGATACCGGTGAGCCCATGAAGATGCCCGTTGGCCCCAAGACGCTCGGCCGCATTTGGAACGTCATGGGCAAGCCTGTCGACGGCAAGCCCATGCCTGAGGTGGAGGAGTTCTACCCCATCCACCATGCAGCGCCCCGTTTCGACGAGCTCACCACCAAGACCGAGATCTTCGAGACCGGCATCAAAGCTGTTGACCTGCTCGAGCCCTACATCCGTGGCGGCAAGACGGGCCTGTTCGGCGGCGCCGGCGTCGGCAAGACCGTTCTGATTCAGGAGCTCATCAACAACCTCGCCCAGGAGCACGGCGGCACCTCGGTGTTCACCGGCGTCGGCGAGCGTACCCGCGAGGGCACCGACCTGTTCCTCGAGATGAGCGAGTCTGGCGTTATCGACAAGACCTGCTTGGTCTATGGTCAGATGAACGAGCCGCCCGGAGCGCGTCTGCGCATCGGTCTGGCCGGCCTTACCACCGCTGAGTACTTCCGTGATCGCGGCCAGGACGTTCTGCTGTTCATCGACAACATCTTCCGCTTCTCTCAGGCGGGTTCCGAGGTTTCCGCACTGCTGGGCCGTATGCCGTCCGCCGTTGGTTACCAGCCCACGCTGGCAACCGAGATGGGCGACCTCCAGGAGCGCATTACCTCGACCAAGACGGGCTCCATTACCTCCGTCCAGGCTGTCTACGTCCCCGCAGACGACCTGACCGACCCGGCGCCTGCCACGACGTTTACGCACCTCGACGCCACCACGGTTCTTTCGCGTAGCATTTCGTCGCTCGGCCTGTTCCCGGCTATCGACCCGCTCGCGTCTTCCTCCGACGCTCTCGATCCCTCGATCGTCGGCGAGGAGCACTACCGTGTCGCCGTCAAGGTCCAGGAGCTCCTGCAGGAGTACTCCGACCTTCAGGACATCATCGCCATTCTGGGTATGGACGAGCTGTCCGAGGAGCAGCGCCTTACGGTCAACCGTGCCCGTAAGATTCAGCAGTTCCTCTCGCAGTCCTTCCACGTCGCCGAGAAGTTCACCGGCAACCCCGGTGTCTACGTCCGCGTCGAGGATACCGTCCGCTCTTTCGCCGAGATTGTCGACGGCAAGGCCGATGACCTGCCCGAGCAGGCTTTCCGCTATGCTTCCACGATTGAGGACGTGCGCGAGCGCGCCCGCAAGATGGGGGAGAAGTAGGTTATGCGTATCAGCATCGTGTGCCCCGTGAGCTGCGCCTATGAGGGCGACGCTGCGTTTGTGTCGATTCCGTCCACGGATGGCGAGTTTGGCGTCCTGCCTGCTCACTCCAGCGAGATCTGCACGATCGACCGCGGTTACGTTCGCGTTTCCGATAAGGCCATGGGCACTGTCGACCACACGTTTGCCGTGGCCGGCGGCTATGCCCAGGTTGCGGACGATGTCGTGACCGTTCTCGCCGAGCGCGCTTGCGATTTGGCGACCGTCGATGCCGACAAGCTTAAAGCTGATATTCAAGGTTTTGAAGAGAAGCTGGGTAATTTGTCGGAGGATGATGCGCGCCGCGCCTACCTCTATAATGAAATCGCATGGTGTAAGCTCAAGCTTGCCCAATAGTCAAACGATTTAGCGTTCGACCATTTGCGAACACATCATGCCCGGGATGGCCTAGCCACCCCGGGCATGCTTTTTGAAAGGGTAGACCTTGGATATTATCCGCGTTGAGGGTGGCCACGCCATCGGAGGCTCCGTGCCCGTCTCGGGCGCCAAGAACTCCGCGCTCAAACTCATGGCGGCAACGCTTCTGGCGCCGGGCAAGACGACGCTGCAGAACGTGCCCGATATTTCCGATGTCCACGTGATGGGCAAGGTGCTCAAGGGCATGGGCGCTACGATCGATGTTCTCGACGAGCACACGCTCGAGATTGATACCTCTCAGGTCGATTCATGGGAGGCCCCCTACGAGCTCGTTGCCAAGATGCGCGCTTCCACCGCCGTCATGGGACCCCTGCTGGGCCGCTTCCATCGCGCCAAAATTGCCATGCCGGGCGGCTGCAACCTGGGTGCTCGCAAGATCGATATGCACATTCTTGGTCTTGAGGCCCTGGGCGTTGAGTTCGATACCGCCCACGGTTACATCAACGCTAATGCGCCCCAAGGTCTGCGCGGTACCACCGTCACGCTCGAGTTCGCCAGCGTCGGTGCGACCGAGAACCTCATCATGGCCTCTGTGCGCGCACAGGGCACCACGGTTATCGACAATGCCGCCCGCGAGCCCGAGATCGTCGATCTCGCTAACATGCTCAACGAGATGGGCGCCAAGATTGTTGGCGCCGGTACGCCCGTCGTGACTATCGAAGGCGTGGAAGAGCTCCATCCCGTTACCCATCGCGTGGTGGGCGACCGCATCGAGGCCGGTACCTTTATCGTTGCCGGTGCGTTGATGGCCGACGATCGCGGTGTCGATGTCACGGGCTTTTGCCCCATTCACTTGGGCATGGTGCTCAAGAAGATGGAGCTCATGGGTATCGACTGCGAGCGCGTCGAGGATGGCGTCCATGTGAACCGTGCCGAGCGTATCAAGCCGGTCGACATCCAGACGCTTCCGTTCCCCGGTTTCCCGACCGACATGCAGGCGCAGATTATGGTGCTCTCCGCCCTTGCCGACGGCAGTTCCGTTATTACCGAGAACATCTTCGAGAATCGCTTTATGTTTGCCTCTGAGCTGGTGCGCATGGGTGCCGACATTCGTATCGAGAGCCATCATGCCATGATTCATGGCGTCAAGGGCTTCTCGGGTGCACAGGTTACCTCGCCCGATCTGCGCGGCGGAGCGGCCCTCGTCGTAGCGGGCTTGATCGCCGACGGGACGACCGAGGTTTCGGCTATCCATCACATCAAGCGCGGCTACGAGCAGTTTGTCGAAAAGCTGCAGGCGCTTGGCGCGCATGTCGAGCATGCTACCGTCCCCGATCCCGTCATCTACTAATACAGGTTGCCTATGTTTAATAAAAAGCCCCTCGCGGATACCACCACCCGAAGACCCTCAACTGGTGCGCAGGCCAAGATCTACAGTCGCGATAACGTGGCTCGCTATTCCGAGCGCGCTCGTCAACGTCGCCGTAGCCACACGATTCGTCACGTCGCGCTCATTGTCGTGCTTGGCGTGCTGCTGAGTGCCACTACCGCTGCCGGCCTGTGGTTTGCCACCATTATGGGCAAGCTCGGCGATTCTAATGTCATTACCGACAATCTGCGTCGGGTTCTGGTTGACACCGATGAGGCAAAGGATCCGTTCTACGTGCTGCTTCTTGGCACCGACGGCCGTCCGGGCGAGGATACGTATCGTGCCGACTCGATTATCCTGGCACGCATCGACCCCACGCAAAAGCAGGCGACGCTCATTTCCGTTCCGCGCGACACCAAGGTCGAGTACAAGGGCGAGACCATGAAGATCAACGCCTGCCATACCGTTGGCGGCGCCGAGGCCATGGTCGAGGCGGTCAACGAGCTGTGCGGTGTTCAGATTTCCCACTATGCCGAGGTCAGCTTCGACGGTATGCAGGCGCTGATTGATTCGGTTGGCGGTATCGACATTAACGCAACCGATGATGTTGACGACCCCGAGCACCTGGATATTAAGATTACCGCTGGCCAGCAGCATATGGACGGTGCCACCGCCCTTACCTATGCCCGCTGCCGCTACACCTATGCCGACGGCGATTACACGCGCATGCGCCACCAGCGTCAGGTGCTTGGCGCACTTGCCAACCAGATTCTCAATAACTTCGATGCCACGAAGATCTTTGGCCTGGTTAATTCGCTGTCCGATATGCTCGTAACCGATATGAGCGTTCAGGATATCGTGGCTACGGTCAACGTCATGCGCGGTATGGATGTCGACGGTATCTACTCGGCCAACCTGCCCTCGTACGCCGACGACAGCACCATGATCGACGGTGTGAGCTACGTCTTTGTCTACGAGGACGAGCTCAAGGAAATGATGGAGCGCGTCGATGCCGGCAAGGATCCCAAGGGTCCCAACACCATGGGTCTTTCCGACGGCTCCAGCTCTACGATCGGTGACCTCAGCAACAACACGTCTGACGACTACGCAAACGGTACCGCAACCTCATCGGTCAGCTCTGACGATTCCGATGACTCAAGCGATTCGAGCGATTCGGACTACTACGAAGAGCCCACCGGCGACGGCAACGGCTACGAAGCCAATTATTAGGGTTACGCGGGCTTACCAGCCCGCGTAACCAGTTGACGCTGCAAACCCGCCAGAGCGGCAATCTGCCTTTCAACTTCGGCGGCATGATCAAAAGATCAATGCCGCCTCGTTTCAAGGCACCTTGCTCGCTCTGGCGGGTTTTCGCTGTCGTTGCCA
>UQNB01000089.1 GCA_900542235.1 uncultured Collinsella sp. | reverse complement strand
TCCGTACATGTTCGGATGAATATGGGAAGTGTTCGGATGAGGTTGCTAATCAAGGGTAGTCTCGTCTTGATTGGCAGATGTAAATAAACGGTGGAACGGCTGTAAAAGAGCCTTGCCACTGGGTAAAATCAGGATGTGCCGCGGAACCCGCTCCTCAGTCGGTCAACTTTGGAAGCGCGGGCAACGCAGGTGCTATCGTCTTAAAGGGTCGGCTGCAACCGACCCTTTTCTATGACTCCCTTCGCTATCCGTTACTGCTTATATTCCCGCCAGATCGAGTAGAGGTTCCGGGCAATGCCGGTCACATACATCGAGAGGCGCAGGATTTCAAGAAACAAGTTCATAGGCTTCACCCCAATCGGAGATCGGAGCGTTGCCCGCAGGCGGATTCCGCGGCGGTCAAGATTTTACCTCACAGGCCGCGGTGGGAGACATCCTATCCACCCCCTGGTTTGGAGCAGTGTCGATCTGACGGGCAATCAAGCCTTTAGCTCTCTTTGAATTGAGCAAGCATCTGCCCGAAGAAGCTGAGCCCGGATGGCTCATAAATGAGTGAGCCGCCATCTTCGGTCCGGTAGACCCCGCAGGGGAGGTAGCGCCCGTCGGGAAGGACGTAAAGGTTTTCTTCCTCCATCAGTCCCGTTGGGAGTATCGGGGTCTCGTTTTCGCCCATTTGGAACTCATCGATATTCGCGATCTTCCTCTCCATGATGCCTCCTACCTTATTTCTTGAATGGCGCCCTAAAACAAGCAGCTCTCAATCAACTCTTTACCGCGCAGGGTGTCGATCCATTTCTGCGGAATTGCGTCCATGCCGTATGCTGCGCCGGCGAGGGCGCCTGCGACGGCTGCGGTGGTGTCGGTGTCGTCGCCCAGGTTGACGGCGGCAAGCACACAATCATCGTAGCTGTTAGTGTTGACGAAGCACCAAGTGGCTGCCTTAAGCGTGTCGCGCACGAAGCCGCCGGATCTGATTTCGTGCTCGGGTGCATCTTTCAGACAGAGTGTCCATTCGGGGAGCGCGCCGTCCATCTCGGACCTCAACAGTTCGATGAACTTGACACATGACTCGGTCGATGTTCTATGAGCGTGGGTGATTGCAGAGACCTCACGGATCTCTTTGTCTGTTGCATCGGCAAACGCCAGGGGTGCGATGCGCATGAGCGAGCCGTTGCCGTTGTCGCGCTCGCCGGAGCCACCCTTGCCGGAGCGAAGGGCGCGGGCGGTCGTTTCTCCGTAGTCGAAGACGCCATCAATCGTGTACTCGTCGTTGGCGATCCAGCTCACGAATTTGTCGCGCATGTCCTCGGTGTCAATGCGGCCGAGCTCTCTGATGGAGTCGCAGGTGGCGAGCGTCATAGATGTGTCGTCGCTCCAGGTGCCGGCGGTCTGCTCGTGCGTGCCGTAGCCGATCATGTCGGTGCATTCGAACGTGCCACGAGGTCTGAACTCGTAGGGAACGCCCAGCGCGTCACCGACGGCAAGCCCATAGATGCAGTCGCGCAGTGTTGTTTTCGGTCTGTGTGTCATGGAAAGCTCCTCTTTTCCCGGGTGATGTGGAGCGCCGTCGGGGGTATCGGTCGCAACGTGCTGCTACCCTTGCACTTCGCCATTAGTCGCTTCGTTGATGGCGCGGTACTCGGCACTCAGCTCGCGTGCCAGCTCTTCCTTGCTTGGAAGATACGGCAGGTATTTGGCGGCAAACACTTGGTCGTTGTCTTCGGGCAGCGTGTACTCGACGATCGAATCGCTTTTGTCCGCGCAGAGCACGATGCCTATGGGCGGATTGTCGCCTTCGTTCATGAGCTCACGCGTGTAGTAGTTCACATACATTTGCATCTGGCCCAGGTCCTGATGCGTAAGGTCATCGGTCTTAAGGTCGATGAGCACGAAACAGCGCATCAGATAGTTGTAAAACACAAGGTCAATATAGAAATGGCGCCCATCAAAGGTGATGCGCTTTTGGCGCGCCTCGAAAGCGAAGCCACGGCCAAGCTCCAGCAGGAACTTCTGAAGATGCGTGATGAGCGCCTGCTCTAGATCGCTCTCGCGAAACGCAGTATCGTCCGAGAAACCTAAAAACTCCAGCACATATGGGTCGCGGATGATATCCTCGGGGCGACGAGCCGGGGCGCGCTTTTGGATTTCCTGGGTGACGGCCTCCTTGTCCTTGCTGGCAAGTAGGCGCTCTCGGAACATGGTGTTGATCTGGCGCTCGATCTGGCGCGTGCTCCAGCGAGAATTGGCGCATTCGTTCATGTACCAGGCGCGAGCATCAGGGTCGGGAATGCGCATCAACCTGCGGTAATGAGTCCAGCTCAATTCGCTACGCAGTGCGTCGCGAATTGGAAACGCAAGAAAGAACTGACGCATATTGCGAAGGTTTGCGATGCCAAAGCCTCTTCCGAAATCCGCGGTAAGCCTTCTGGAGAGGCCCGCAATCAATGCCTCTCCATATGCTGCGCGCTCCTCTCCGCCCTGTTCATCAACAATGCTCTTGCCGATCTCCCAATATGCCTCAACCATCGCAAAGTTAACGGCGGTATATGCCTTGTTGCGAGCGGCGTTGAGAATCGAGGAAACCTGCTTGTAAAAAACTTCTGGCACGATTGTCGATTCCCCGCGGTTTACCAGTTCACCCATCAATATCGCCCGACTTTCCTCTTGAGGAATGCATCTTTATTACATTTAGTTTAAAGCCTCGCGCGGACACGAATTGCTGCGTTGTCTGGCACCTTCGCATGGGGGCCTTGCGGTGGTTAAAATGTGACCATAAAGGCAGTTTTAGCGAACCCCACGGGAGTGACATGCATGGACAAGAACACGCTGCTATTCCAGGACAAAGGTTCGGGTAGGTTTAAAGACGTCAAGATCTACCCTAACCGTATTGAGGTGCTCAAGAAGGGCACGTTTGGTGGCAAGCACACCGAGATTGTTTACCTTAAGGACATCACTGGGGTCAACAGGATCAAGGGCCGCGACGTTTTCCTACGTAACAGGCTGTTGACCGCTTGTGTCTTTAGCCTGAGCAGTCGTGCGAAGGCCCAGGAGTTTGTTAACGCGCTGAACATGGTGATGTAGTCGAAAGCGGCGTTCGGGCCAAGGTAAAAATCGGGGGCACAGAACGGTGTTCTGCGCCCCCGATTGAGTCGATGTGTCTAAAAGGCTGGCTTGCCTATTCGCTGTCGTCCCCAGCGTTTTCGCGGTCATTTGCAAGCATCGCTGCGCCGGCGACTGTCGTCGCCACGGCGGCGGCAGCGAGCCCGGCGGCGATGCCAGAGCCGTCGCCTGTGCCGGCAAGCTTTCCGGCCGAGCTTTTGCCCTTGCCGTTCTTGTCGGCGCTACCTGCGTTGGAGCCCGTGCCACCGTCGGTGCCGGCGCCGTTGCCGCCCGCGTTGCCCGAGGCTGCAACGGTAAAGCTTGCGGCTCCGTCGCTGGCGAGCGTGTAGTTCTGCGCCGCGTCGCCCAAGAGACCGTTCACGCGCACCCAGTACGTTCCTGCGGCAAATGTTTCGCCCTCGGCCATTGCCGTGCCCGGAGCGCCGTCCGCGTCGTGCACAAACTCGAGCTGGGCCGTGCAGGCATCGGTTTCGAGCTTGCCCTCGAGTGATGCCGCAATCTTGGCGCGCACGTCTTCGCCGGCCTTAAGGCCTTCGAGCCCCTCAAAATGGGGCGTCAACGCGCGCGGATCGATATCGATGGGCACATGACCCCGCAGCTCCGTAACGGTCTCGTTGCCCAAGGCGTCGACATCCACATATTCGATGGCAAACGCATGGCCCGAAGCCGCCACGTTGAGTACGTTGCTGCTGTCGACGAGACGGAAATGGCCCTCGCCAACGGTCTTGCCATCCTGGAGCGAGGCATCGCTCAGCGAGTCGCCGTACGTCATGCGCATGCGGGTCGGGAGGCAGCACGAAGCCGACTGCGTGTGCTTCGTATCGTAATTGTAATTGCGCTGGTAGATGCTCCGGGCCAACGCCGCATCAACAAAGTCGGATGCGATGATGCCAATGTGCTTGAGGTAATCTGACTTTGTATCCTCGGTGCCGCTGGGATTGATGTACGGGCTCTTGTACAGATGCTCGTTGACTACTCGTGCTGCGGTAAATGGGTTGCTTCCTTGCTTGTGATTCGTGCAGCTGGTGTAGTTGATAGACCAGCAGCGCTCCAGGACTTGCTCCTTGGCCCCGTTATCGTCCTCGACATCTACCTCGTTGCGGGTGAGCTTAGCCGTCTCCTGCAGGGCCATATCGACCCAGCTGATCTTGTCGGTTCCGGTGCATTCGTAATGGTCCTGGGCATATACCTTGGTGCAATAGGCTTTTTTGTCGCCTGTTTCCCCTGCGGCTTCAAAGCCTTGCGCGTTTTGGACGAGACACATAGAGGAGCTGCTGGGGTGTGCTGCGATTTTGTTGTCCCATTCGGTTAGGTCGAGGCCCCACGTGTGGCCGCTTACGCTGTCGCCGGCGAGTCCAAATCGGCGCAGCAGGACGATCTTTCCGCGCACCTCGTTCAGTGTGGGAACGCGGCTCGACGTATAGAACAGTTTGGGGTTGTCGTCCAAAACCTTGGCGAAAGCCGTCGTAAGGCTCTCGTCAGTAGCCTCGTTGTTGCCTCGGGATACAAGCATGATGAGCGCTTCTGACGGATTTTCGTTCAAAAACTTTTTGAAGTAGCCAACGACATCGGAGAGATGCATGAAGTACCCGTCTTTTTTGAGCAGGTAGCAACTTCCATGGTCGATGCCGGGGTCGTTGCCTTTTCCGAGTCGGATATCAAAATAGCGAATGCCTTCGAGCAACTGCGTGGGGATGTAGTCCTGCTGGCACTTTGCTTGCGAGGATTGGGGTTCGGTGTCGTTGTCCACGCTGCAAGTTCCCGAATCGTGCGTGCCCGGGATGCTCAGCTCGTCGAGGTACTTGTTGCCTTCGACGTGGCTCATCCAACATGGTCCGTCGACGTAGCTGCTATACGTGGTCCAGTCGATGCTGCTAACTGTGGCATTGGTCTTGTCCATGCTGTAGCCGACAAGCTCGAGCTCCCACGGAATGGAATATTTCTTTTGGCAAATCTTGTTGTTGTCTTGGTCTTTGCCTTTCGATTCTATGGCCAGGTAGTTAATACCGTTTTTCGTGTATATGCGGTCTCGAATAATATAAGTTCCGTCGAACTGGCGGTCGAACGTATAGGCGCGGCTGTCCTTATGGTCGTACTCGCCACTCCATACGTGGATGACCTTTCCATCTTTGTCCGAGTCGCCATCGACCGACCAAATGCTGTAGCCCGTCTTCTTGTGCTCTTCGAAATTGAGCAGGGTGCGGATGGCATACCAGTTTGTGCCGTCCGCATCGGTCCCTACGTGCTCAAGGATGAGCTTGCTGGACGTGCCGTCATTAAACAGGTGGCAGACGTTGCCGATGACGTTGCCGTCTTCGTTGACGCTCGCGGTGCGAAAATAGCCCGCGGGGCGAAGGCGAATGACGAAATTGTTGAGGTTGGCCGCTGGCTCGGCCGTGCCGTCCGCAAAGGCTGTCCGCGGGCTAATGCCCAGCGTGACGGTTTCGGGCAGGCTTGCAAGCGGCGACAACGCCGCAAGTCCTAGGCCCAGCGTAAACGCTCGACGACTGATGGCGTGGTGTTCGGTCATAACTCCTCCATTCGCAGGGTGCGGTAATGCGCTCATTTTGGTCACTATACTGCCCGGATGTTTAAAGGTGTCGGCTTAAATTGTGTGCGCGGCGCTATAAATCGGCGGGCGGACGTGTTTGGGTGCTTGCCGTTTTCGTACCGTTGCCACATTTGGGGTGGTTCCGGCGTCCGGCATCCTCGCGTTCGTCAGGTGCCGGCATAAGAAAGGGAGGGTCGGTTTACCGGCCCTCCCTTAGTACGAAACGCTGGGGCACCGTCGCTTGTTTGCACTGCGCCCGTGTTTCCCGCTGCGCTCGCCAGTTGCTTAGCGCTTGATCTCGATATCGTCGAGCTTGACGTCCATGGCCTCGGTCTTGGCTTCGGCGATGTCGTCGGCAAATTCCAGAGACTTCATCATGGTCTCGACGGCGTCCTTGTGCTCCTCGACGTTGTCGATGCGCACGTACACGCTGCCGCCGTCAACGTCGGTGAAGTATTCGGTCGTTACGCCGCCCGAGTGTGTATAGGAAGCGTTGCGCCAAGTCTTGCCGTTGTACTTGACGGGGTCATTCTCGGTCCACTCAAAGCTGGCATTCCACTTTGCCTCGTAGTCGAACAGCTCGTCGGCGTTCTTGTCAGGATCGAAGACGGGGATGAAGCGATCGCTGGCGTGCTCGCTCTCGGTGAACTTAAACTGGGCCCTGTCGGCAGTGTCGCCTGCGACGTCGGTGATCTCGACGCCCTCGGGGACCTCGACCTTAAACCAAATGAAGTCGGTCCTCATATCCACGGCTGGCTTTTCTGCGCCGCCGCCACCGCCACTGCCGGTAGCGCCGCCGCTTCCGCCGCAACCCACCAGGGCAACCGCGGCAAAAAGACTCATGCAGAGGGTGAGAATCGCAAAGGCCTTCTTTTTCATGGTCGTGTCCTCCTCGATCTGTAACCGCCCATGGATTACCTGTCTTTACTGTACGCGTGGACGGCTCGCTAGGGTGGGCCATGTGTCCCATTCTGAGGGCCGGATTTGCGCCAACAAGTGGCAATATGCGCGGGTCCAAAAGAGGGGAGGGCCGATGCCTGTCGGCCCTCCCCGGGGTGAGGTCCCCGTTGTTTTAATGGGGCGCGTGTGCAAGGGCTTTGCCCCAACAAGTTCCTTGTTTATAGATATGCCCCAGTTTGTGACGTCGGGAACTCCCGAAAGGTGAGCCATGTGTCCCATGCTTGCGTTGACATGGCCTATCGTTCGTCATAGAAATCCGCGATGGCCAGTTGCGCTGACGCTTATGTACTTATGGGCTAGACTAAGCACCATTATGTGTTTGACGCGGTTGGTCGGCGGTTGCCACCCGACCGATGTATATGACTTGAAGGTGCGTGCGTATGAGCCAAGAGATGATGGACAAGACCTGCCGCGGGTTTGCCGAGGCGCTTGCCGCGCGCGAGCCGAGCCGGATC
>UQNB01000088.1 GCA_900542235.1 uncultured Collinsella sp. | reverse complement strand
GTCGAGAACAGTGGGGGGTGGGCCCGACCGGTCATCCCCCCCCGCCCCAAAATCTATCGAAATGAGCTAGCAATCGATGACGTGGAGGTCATGCGGCGTCTTGGTGAAGGGCTCGTAGCCGTTCTCGGTGACCACGCCGTAGTCTTCCAGGCGCACGCCGCCCACGCCGGGCAGGTAAACGCCGGGCTCCATGGTGATAACCGAGCCGACCTCGATGGTGTTCTTGCTGCGGTTGAAGTTGGGCAGCTCGTGGATGTCGATACCGACGCCGTGGCCCAGACCATGGTTGTAGTAATCGCCATAGCCGACATCGCCGATGATCTTCTTGGAAAGCTTGAAAATGTCGTTGCCCTCGACGCCCGGATGGATAGCGGCGACGCACTCCTCGTGGGTGCGGCGTACGAGCGCGTACAAGTCGAGCTGCTCCTGGGTGGGCTCGCCCATCACGACGGTACGAGTCATGTCGGAGCGGTAGTCGCAGTAGCCCGCGCCGTAATCCATGAGGACGAAGTCGCCCTTCTCGATCACGCGATCACTCGGGACGGCATGCGGGTTGGCGGTGTTGGGGCCGCTTGCCACGATGGAGCCGAAGGCCAGGCTGTCGGCGCCGTTGGCGAACATAAAGTTCTCGAGCTCGTTGCGAACCTGCTTCTCGGTCATACCGGGCTTAATAAAGCCGAGCATATGCTGGAAGGCGGCGTCGGTGATCGACTGCGCATGGCGCATGAGCTCGATCTCCTCGGCGTCCTTGATGGCGCGCATCTTGCGAATGTCGTCATGCATCAGCGGCAGCATGCAGGCTACAGAACGATCCTCCAGGCCACGCTGAATACCCTGGTAGAAGTTGATCTGCATGTCGTCCTCGACAGCGCAGACGCGGCACTTGTTGGCCGCGATCTTGCCGGCGACCCAACCGGGGATGGTGCCCTCGTCCATGTCGTAGACCCAGGGGCTGCCGGCGGGCGTGTTCTCCTCAAAGCTGTTGAGGTAGCGCGAGTCGGTATGGAACAGGCACTGGTCAGCCGTAATAAACGCCGCGTGCGGGAACTCGAAGGTGTAATCGAAGACGCCCTTCACGCCCGTAAGCCAACGAAGATTGGCCTCGTCACGAACCACGATAGCGTCGTAGCCGCGCTCAGCCATCAGGATACGGACACGCTCGATACGACCGGCAGGGCCGGCAGCAAACTCTGACATGCAGATTCCTTTCTTGTTGTCTCTATAAAGACGGGACGGGTCTCAACCGAACGACGGAATCGCTTGCGATCCGCGACCGATTGAAAACCCGCCCCTCAACATGATACGAAAGACGATGGATGTCAATAAATCTTAGAGAAGTTCTTTGCGAGAAGCCAAGTAGGCGTGAGCATGGCGCTCAAGAACCTCGTCCTCAACGCTCGTTAGACGAATGGCGCCGAGTGCCGCGGGCAGCGGCAACATGCTGCGGTTCGAGCGGGCAAACTGCTGCCTGCGGAACTCCTCGATATATGCGGCAGGCTCCAGATCAAAGGCAAGCTCCTCGATACCAAAGTCCTCCAGGCAGTCATCGACCTCAAAGACGTAATCGATATCGAAGTCGCAGGCATCATGGGCCAGGCGCGCCTCAAAGCGCATGCCCTCGGACAACAGCTGGTAGGCAGGCACCGGCGAAGCGGCATCGCCCAAGCAGGCGTGCAGGGTGCGCTCCCCCGTCTTGCCAAAATCGAGCGCATGGCGGGCGCTCGGGTTCGTGGCCATCAGTACGTCCTTACGGGCAGTCTGAGACCACTGAACGGCATTGACGAGCGCGACCTCCTCGCCCGAGAGAATCTCGGGGACGGTCTCGGTAAACTGATTCCAGCGGGACTTGCTGCTCGAAAGCATGGTGCCAACAAGTACCGCATAACCGAGCTTAAGGTCCTCGGGGTCCGCCGCGCGAACAAGGTCGAGGTCACACACGACCAAGCCCGGCTCGGGACGGAACGCGATAGCGGGAAGCGCATTCTCCGACGAGGCGACGAGCGGCTTCATGGTCGTCGCGACCGTGAGCATGGCGTCGAACGTCGTCGGCAGCAAGGCGCACTCGGTGCGACCGCACCACTGATTGGCACACCAGCAAACGACTGAGCAGGTCGCCGTGTCGCCGACAGCGACAACGAGATCGTCACAGGTAATGCCATTAGCCGACAGGGCGCCAAAGACGGTATCGGCATCGACCAGCGTAGCACCGGCAGGCGAAACCTCGAGGACGAGCAACGACACGGCAAAACCGGCGTCAACCAGTGCATGCTCGACAGCCTCGCCAAAACGCTCGGATGTGGCGTCGTTCCAAACCACCATCGCGCGCTTAGGCTTGCCCACAACCGAGGCAAACATGCGCGGCAGCTCATCGAACGCGCCCAATCCGACACGGACATCGACGCTGCGGTTTTGGAAATTGATCAGTTGACGGCGAATCATAGCAGTCCACGCTCCAAAAGCATCTCGGCACAAAGGTAGGAAACGTCCTCGAAGGACTTGTTGCGAATATCAAGGGTAATATCGGCGGCCTGGCGATACAGCGGACGGCGATGCTCAAACAGGCGCGCAGCATGCTCGGGCGAGCGGAAATCGGGCCGGGTATCAGAACGGCGAATCTGGCGCAACGAGTCCTCAAAGTCGCCTTCGAGGTACACGCATGTACCCATCTCGTGCATCAGTTCAATGTTCACCGGCGTCTCGACGATGCCACCCCCGCACGACACCAGCAGGCTGCGCTCGCTTTGAAGCGAACAGAGTGCCGAGGTCTCGAGCTCGCGAAAACGATCCTCGCCCTCGGTCTCAAATATCTCGGTCACCGACTTGCCACATCGACGCACAACCAAACGATCGGTATCGATAAAACGCCGCTTGAACATAGTGCCCACATTGCGCGCAAGCGTCGATTTGCCCGCGCCCAAAAAGCCGATAAAGAAAATATGGTCGCAGCCGTGTTTGATGTGCTGAGACATGGCGAAACCTATTCCTCGCAGGGAAGGTCGCGCAGGGCCCGGCGCTCAAAGATACGGAAGATCTGCGTGTACCACAGGTCCTGGGTTGCCTGCGGCTTGACCAGAATAGTGTCAACGCCGGCAAAGTTACCGCTCCACACGTCCGTGTAAAGCTGGTCACCGATCAGCACGGCCTCGTCGGCCGTAGCGCCCAGACGCTTAAGACCCGCCTTCAGGGCAAACGGGGCGGGCTTCATGGCGTGGCTGATAGCCTCGAGCCCCAGCTCGCGCGCCGATGCCATGACCTGGTCGCGATGCCAGTTATTGGACACCATACACAGCTTAAAGCCCTTGGCATGGGCGGCTTCGAGCCAAGCTGAAACCGCAGCGGGGACCTGCTCGGTATCGCGCGGCACCAGGGTGTTATCGCGGTCGAGTAGAATGGCGCGCTTGCCGTCGGCCCACAGGGTATCGAGGTCGATGCGGTCAACTGAGGCAACATATCGTTTGGGGCTAAAAATCCTCATGATCAATTCCAAGACTGTTGGTGCTCTTCGTAGGTCTTCGAGAAATACTCCTCGTCCTGTGTAATGTAGAAATACAGGTCATCGGAGTCGGTCGGCTCAAGGGTAGCCTTGAGCGCCTCGAGAGACGGAGAGCAGATGGGCGTGGGCGGCAGCCCCTCGTGCTTATAGGTGTTATACGGACTATCGCTCTGCAGGTCGTCGGCGGTAACCTCGCCGCCGGTGACATACATCATGGTCGCATCGCTATTGAGGTAACGCAGGCCATCGAGCTTGCCCGCCAGACGGTTATAGAAAACCGAAGCCACATGCGCGCGCTGATCGGCGTTGAGGCCCTCGCGCTCGACGATCGAGGCAAGGTTAACGATGTCGTAATCGGACATCTCCACGCCATAGCGCTCCTTGATCTTGGCCTCGCAGCTGGCAAAGTCAAGCGACTTATACTCGGCGTTGAACTGGTCAAGCATGGCGCGAATCACATCATCGGCAGACGGGTCCCTACCCAACGAATAGGTCTTGGGGAATAGGAAGCCCTCGAGCGAATCGTTCGCGGCATCTTTAAGGAAAGCGTAATCATTCACATAATTGCTCGCCTTGGCCTGATTGAGGAAGTCTTCCTTGGAGATGCTGTCGTATGCCGCGGCCACGCGATCGGCGACCTGGTCGACCGTTAGGCCCTCAGGGATAGTCAGCGCATCGGAGCCCGCATTGGGGCCTTCCATGAGCTGCTGAACAACCTTGGTCGCGTCCATGAGCGTGGTAAACGAGTAGGCGCCAGGCTTAAGCGACATATCGGCATTGAGCTTTTTGACCGCCGCGTAATAATCCTTGGGGTCTTCGACGATATGGTTCTCGGAGAGAATCGAAGCGATGGTATCACCCGAGGCGCCATCGGGAATCGTGATAGTAACTTGCTGGCCAGCAGCAACTTTCGCATCCTCGCCGGCAAAGAAGCCCTTGACGGCTGGCACGACAAAGAAAACGATCGCGACAAGCGCAAGCACGGCGATGACGCCACCGATAATCATAGGCACCGGAGAGCTTTTCTTTTGGACGCCACGGCGGGCATGCGTGTTATAGCTCGAGCGCGTGGCCGGAGCTACGCCATGTGTGCCGTGAGCATGATGTGTACGCGTATGCGATTGAGGCGCCTGCGCACGCTGCGTGGGCGCCTGCTGCTTAAAACGGGTACCGCTTGCGGGCCGGGCTGCGCGGGCAGCGGGCTGTTGGGCAGGACGCTGAGCAGATTGAGCTGCACGAGAGGAGGGCTGTGCGGGACGAGCAGCAGGCTGAGCCGCACGCTGCGTCGGTTGCATCGGACGCTGGCCGGACGATACAGGGCGCGGCGTAGGCTGCCCCTGGCGATTCGGCTGGCGCGGATCGGAAGCGCTAGGCATGCGAAACCTCCTCGTTTTTGCGATCGAGCCACGTCTGCAAGAACAGGCTGGCGGCGATCATGTCAATCTTGCCCCTCATCTGCTTTTCGTTGAGTCCCTGCTCGCGCAGGATACGCTTTGCCTCTTGCGAGGACAGGCGCTCATCCTCAAACTCAAGCGGAAGATCGAGCTCTTGGGCAATCTTTTGCGCAACGGCGGCAACGCGCTCGGCCTGGGGGCCGGGCTCACCGGCCATGGTCAAGGGACGTCCGCTTACCAGGATATCGGGCTCATAGTCCTCAACCAGGTAACGGAACGTCTTGGCCATACCAGTGACCTCGGCAGCCGGGAGCACCTTGACGGGCATTGCCATCTTGCCATCACGGCTCGAGACGGCAATGCCAATCCGGGTCTCCCCTATGTCCAGCGCGAGCGCGACCACAGCGACTACTTAAGCGCCGAGCGCGGTCTTGGCAGCCGCGAGGGCATCGGCGATACCGGCAGCGTTCTTGCCACCGGCCTGGGCCATGTTGGGACGACCGCCACCGCGACCGTCGACCAGGCCCGCGATCTGCTTGATCACGTTACCGGCGTGGAAACCGGCCTTGACGGCGTCATCGGAGCCGGCAGCGAGCAGGGCCGGGGTGCCCTTTTCGGTCACGCTAGCGACGACGCAGGCGACGGGGCCGGCGACCTTCTGGTGCACGGTATCCCAGACGTTGCGCAGGTCGGCAGCTTCAAGGCCCTGGAGCTCAGCGACAACGAGCTTGTAGCCATTGACCTCGACGGCACCCTCGATGGCGCCGGAGATGGCGTCGGAAGAGCCACCGGTCAGAGCCTTCTTGAGCTTGCCGGCGGTCTCGCGCAGCTCGGCCTGCAGGTTCTCCACGCGGGCGGGAACCTCGTCGACGCGGCACTTGAGTGCAGCGGCAGCGGCGTCAACGAGCGCCAGGCGGTCGGCCATGTAATCGAGGGCGCCCTTAGAGGTCACGGCCTCGATACGACGGACGTTCGAGCCCGTGGAGGACTCGGAAATAATCTTGAACAGGCCGATCTCGGCAGTGTTGGCGGCATGCGTACCACCGCAGAGCTCACGGGAGAACGGCTGATCCTCGGCGCCCACGGAGACAACGCGGACGACATCGCCGTACTTCTCGCCAAACAGGGCGACAGCACCGGCGGCCTTGGCCTCGTCGATGCCCATGACGCGGGTCACGACCGGCTTGGAAGCGAAGATCTGCTGGTTGACCAGGTCCTCGACAGCCTTGAGCTGCTCGGAGGACAGGGCCTCGAAGTGCGTGAAGTCAAAGCGCAGGTGCTCGGGCGTCACCAACGAGCCAGCCTGGGAGACATGCTCGCCCAGGACCTGCTTAAGCGCGGCGTCGAGCAGGTGCGTGGCGGTGTGGTTGCGACGCAGGAAGCCACGGCGCTCGGCGTCGAGCGCGGCGGTCACGGTAGCACCGACGGTCAGCGTGCCCTCGGCAACGTGCGCGACGTGGGCATACAGGCCGTTGTGGTTCTTGGTGTCGGCAACAGTCAGCGCAACGCCCTCGGCTGAAAGCTCACCGGCGTCGCCCTGCTGGCCACCCATCTCGGCGTAGAACGGGGTGCGGTCGAGCACGACCTCGACATCCTCGCCGGCGGCAGCGGACTCGACGGACTCGCCGTTGCGAACGATGGCGACAACCTTGGCGCCCTCGATGACGTCGTTGTCATAGCCGTCGAACTCGGTCGCGGCAACCTTGTCGGAAAGCTCGACCCACACGTCGTTGAAGCTGCCCCAGGCATCGCCCTTGGCGTTGGCGCGGGCGCGGGCCTTCTGGTCCTCCATGCAAGCGGTAAAGCCGTCCATGTCGACGTCATGACCGGCGGTGCCGGCGATCTCGACAGTCAGGTCAATGGGGAAACCAAAGGTGTCGTGCAGCTTAAAGGCAACGTCGCCCGGAAGGACAGCGCCGTCGGCGAGCGCGGCCAGGGCCTCGTCCAGGTAAACGCGACCGTTGTCGAGCGTCGTGGAGAAACGCTCCTCCTCGGAAGCGACGATACCCTTAACGAGCGCGACGTTCTTGAGCAGCTCGGGATAGGCCTCGCCCATCTGAGCGTTGACCTCGTCGATAAACTTGGTCAGGAAGGCGCCCTCGATGCCCAGTAGACGACCGTGGAACACGGCACGGCGGAGCAGGCGGCGCAGGACGTACTCGCGGCCCTCGTTACCGGGCAGAATGCCGTCCGAGATCATAAAGTCGACGGCACGGGAGTGGTCGGCGATGATGCGCAGGGAGCGGCTGGCGCCGGAGTAATCGTCGGCGTCATAGGTCTTGCCGCTGATCTCCTCACCGAGCTTGATGAGGTGCTGCATCAGATCGCCGTCGTAGTTAGCGGTCTTATGCTGCATGATAGCGGCCATGCGCTCCAGACCCATGCCCGTATCGAGGTTGCGGTGCGGCAGCTCCGGCATGGAGCCGTCCTCCTGGCGGTCGTACTGGGTAAACACGAGGTTCCAGAACTCAAGGAAGCGATCGCAGTCGCAGCCGGGCTTGCAGTCGGGGGGGGCGCCAACCGCCCCCCCGCCCTTCTCCTTTG
>UQNB01000087.1 GCA_900542235.1 uncultured Collinsella sp. | reverse complement strand
GGCGGCGCCGCCGCGGGCTGGTTCTGGGGTACCACGGCCGGCTGCCATGTCTTTGCTGTGCCCGATATTGTGCCGCTGCCGCAGGACGTGGCGGATGGCTGCGAGGCCGTTCTCGATACGCTGTTCGATCTGAAAGCGGCGGTCAAGGCCGTGCGCTAAAGGCGCGCGCCGAGGTCGATGACGGTGGCTTCGACGCAGCTGCTTGCCTGGGTGCTGGCGCGCTCGGCGATCTGGGCGCCGATGCCGTAGCTGTCGGCTGCGGTGTTCCATTCATTAGAGGGGTCGCGCTCGTCTCTCTAAATGTCTCTCTAAAGATAAAGTCGGTTAGAGAGACAGCCTTAGGTAATCTAGCAGCGAATTCGTTATATCTCTCTAAAGGTCTCTCTAAAACAAAGTGCTTATCTCTCTAAAGTTAGAGAGATAAATCTATTGGTTTAGAGAGACGGAATGCCAATGCTGCCGGATAAAGGACTCATTGAAGTAATGGGTTAATCGGCGAGCTGTAACCGCCGCTATCGGAAAAAGTAGGTGCGGCCGAGACGCCTCTCAAGTGCCTCTCGAAGTTAGAGGGGTGCTAGAGAGGCAGTTGTCTTGCGACATTTTCCCAGATAAAACCTGCCAAAATAAACCTGTCCCTTTTTGGCAGGTCTGCGGGTCAATGCCCATCAAACGAAGTTGCGGTGGAATAGTTCCTGTTTGGGCCCGATAGGCCGCAAAACAGGAACTATTCCACCGCAACTTATTTGGGATGCGCTATTGATTCATGTTGCCGTGGATGTAGGGGGTGACCTCGGGGGAGATATGGCCGCAGCCTAGGTTGTGCAAGGCAGATTCGATGGCGGCGGGCAGCGGGGTTTTGCCTTTGTCGTCGACGGCGGCACCGCCGAGGGCGGCGATCTTGGCGACGTCTGCCGGCGCGGCCTCGATATGCATGCAGCCGCCGATCAAGCGCGCGCGTACCTGTGTCAGATCAAGATCGTGCAGGTAATCCTCGCAGGCGCGGATTACATCGACCTTCTCGCGCGTAAGCTCCTCGCCCGTGGGGACGCGCGTGGCAAGACATGCTCCCGCCGGCAGGTTCCAAACGGGATAGCCCCAGGCGCGCAGCAGCTCGCGCTCTTCGTCCTTGGTAAAGCCGACCTCCATGAGGGGCGAGCGCACGCCGAGCTCCTGGGCGGCGCGCATGCCGGGGCGGTAGTCGCCGCGGTCGCTTGCGTTGCTGCCGTCGATGACGGTGGGAAAGCCGAGCGACTTGGCGTGGTTGACGATGGCGGTAAAGCCGGCGCGCTTGCAGTGGTAGCAGCGGTCGGCATCGTTGCAGGCCACTTGGGGGAGCCGCAGCTGATCGACCGAAAGATTGAGCACGGGGAGCTTAAAATGCGGCCCTTCATTGGCCTGCCCGTCAACGGACCGCTCAAACGAAGCCTGCTCGGGCGTGCCGATGAGCGGCGTGGTGAGGTGAACGAGAAGCGTGCTGGCGGGCATGATGCGGGCGCAGACCGCGGCCAAAAAGCTGCTGTCGACGCCACCGGAAAAGCCGATGGCGACGCGTCCGTATGCCAAAAGCAGCTGCTCGAGCGCTGCGAGTTTGTCCTGAAGCCCCTTTGCAGGTGCGGTGGTGTCTGAAAGCATGAATCGATCCTTGCCGTTGAGTACTCGGTCGAAAACTATAATCCTACCGAGCCACTCGTCATAAGACTTCTATCTATGTAACGAAAGTGCAATATGCTATATACGTTATATACAAGTTTACAAGTGCGGTAAAGTTGCGGGAGTACAGCAGCGCGAAGCGATGGGGGACCGATATGATCGAGGCTGTTATTTTTGATATGGACGGAACGCTGGTCGACACCGAGCGTTTGGGTATCAAGGCGTGGAAGGCGGGAGCGGCCGAGCTGGGATTCGCGATTGATGATGCGCTGATCCATCAGTTTATCGGTCGCACGCTGCCCGATGTCATGGGCATCCTTGAGGAGCATTACGACAGCCGCGAAACCGCTGAGGCAATCTATCGTCGCCATAGGGAGATTCGCGACGAGATGGTCAAGACCGATCTGGAGCTTAAGGCCGGCGCCGCCGAGTGCCTAGACGAGCTGCTGACCGCGGGCTATCACGTGGGCCTCGCGACGTCGTCGCGCCATGTTACCGCCGAGCGCAACCTTAAGACGGTTGGCCTCTTTGACAAGTTTGAGACGGTGACCTGCGGCGAGGACGTCGCGCACGGCAAGCCCGACCCCGAGATGTATCTGCTCGCCTGCGAGCGCGCGGGCTTTGCTCCCGAGGAGTGCGCCGTGGTCGAGGATTCCCGCAACGGCTGCGTCTCGGGCATCACGGCCGGCTGCCACGTCTTTGCCGTTCCCGATATCGTGCCGCTGCCGCAGGACGTGGTGGATGGCTGCGAGGCTGTGCTCGATACGCTGTTCGATCTGGCGGCGGCGGTCAAGGCCGTGCGCTAGCGTTTGCACGCGAGTCGCCATGCCCCGCGCCCGATCTCGCAGGACGGTGGCGGCAACGGCGCCTGCGTGGAGGCGCTGACGCAGTCAGCCCCTCTTATCACGCCAAGATTGCTGTTTTGGCCGATAAGAGGGGCATTGTGCTTTAAGCGACTGGGGCTGCGGCCTTGGTAAGGAGCTGGCGGAGGGTTATGACGCTACAAGTTACTCCAGGAGCCAGTCGATCACGTTGCGCTTGCGGACTCCTTCGTAGTTCGCGTCTGCAAACAGCGTGTCGAGCGTAAGAAGCGTCTTGGGGTAGTTGTCTCGGACTTTCTTAAAGGGGGCCAACTCTCGATTGAGGGTAGTTTCGTCGAGCGTTGTGGCTGAAACCTGAAAATAGGCTGTCCCGTCTGGCTTTAGGGCAACAAAATCGATTTCCCCGCCGTCGATATCGCCCACGTAGACGTCGTATCCACGGCGTAGGAGCTCGAGATAAACAACATTTTCGAGGATATGACCGATATCGCTGCTTTGGGTTTTGACGAGAGCGCCTCTAAGTCCAAGGTCAACGGCGTAGTATTTGCCGTTTGTTGAAAGAAGCTGCCGACCGCGCACGTTATAGCGCGGAGCAAAGTACAGCACAAGGCTGTCTGTTAAGCCTTTGAGGTATTTGGCTACGGTTTTCTGGTCGGTTTTGTTGCCGTTGGACGAGAGCGTGTCGGAGATTTTTTTAATCGAGATCCGGTTTCCAATGCTATGGAGTAGGAACTTGGTGATATCGCGCAGGGTCGGGACGTCCGAGACCTTCAGACGTTCGATAACGTCGCGTATGACGATGGTATCGTAGAGGCTCATAAGATAATCGCGCGCCTGGGGTCCCTGAATACCCGTCTCGGCGATAAAGGGAAAAGAGCCCCGGGTGATGTACTCGTCAAACAACTGCGCGGGAGCCTTTCCGTCATTGGTTTTTGCCGAGCAAAACTCTTTAAAGGATAGGGGCAGCATCTTGAGCTCTACGTAGCGGCCGGAGAGCAAAGTTGCCAGCTCGCTCGAGAGCAGATAAGCGTTGGAACCGGTTATGTAGAGGTCGACATTGTCCTTGATAAAAAGACTGTCGACGGCTTTTTCGAAATGCTCGACGTGCTGTATCTCGTCCAGAAAAACGTAGTTCATCTTATCGGGGACGAGTCTGGCGGAAATGTAGTCGTAGAGTGCTCTATACGACGTAAGCGACTCGAACTCCAGGTCTTCAAAGTTGAGGGATATAACCTGGTCGCCTGTGATTCCATGATCGCGCAGATAGCTACGGTAGATTTCGAATAGCTTTGATTTGCCGGACCTTCGCACGCCCGAAACGACCTTGATGACGTGCGAGTCTTTCCACGAAATGAGCCAGTCGAGGTACTGTTTGCGATCAATCAGATTCATGAAACCCCTTTCTTGGCGAGAAAAAACTGGAGCAAAATCAATACTTATAGGAAATATCTAAAAATATGGAATTGAGTCTATTTTAACAAAAAAGTTAATGAAAAATGGATTACATTCCATAAATATCCGTAGCCGCAGGTCCGGCTAAATGGGGAAGGCCCGTGGGGCCAGCAAAAACGCCGCAGCGGGGCTGTTCCCGTTGCGGCGTTTTTTGTTACAGGTAGGCGCCCAGGTTGATGTCGGTTATTGGGGCCGCGGATGGGCCCGTCGGGTGCTGCTCGGCCTTTTGGGTGCTCATACGTTCGAGCAAGAAGGGGCGCACGAGCTCCTGACGGTTAATGTCCTCGGTGGCCGTGACCGTGGTGACGGTGCGCGCGGCGGAGCCGATGCGGACTCGTTTGGTCTTGGCGGCAGGTTTATCCTCGATTTGTTCCATGAGCAGCTGCACGCCCTTGCGGCCGATCTCGTAGCCCGGTGGTGCTACCGTGGTGAGGGGGACCGATCCGCTCCAGGCAAGCGGGTTGCCATCGCAGCCGGCAACAAGAATCTGGCCGGGGACGGAAATGCCCTTGTCGACCAGCGCCGAGATAACGCCCGAGGCCAATACGTCGGTCAGGCCGATGACAAAATCGGGGCGCTCGTCAACAGGGCGTTCGGCAATCTGGGCACCGATACTGTAGCCGTCGGCGGCGGTATTCCATTCGCCGGCGTCGATGACTTCGATCTTGATATCGGGGTGTAGAGCGAGCGCTTTATGAATGCCAAGGACGCGCAGGGTGAGTTGCATAAATGCTGCTCGGCCGACGACGACAATATGGTGCGCGCCGCGGGCGATGGCGAGCTCGGCGATAATGCGCCCCTGTGCCTCGTTGTCGGCGGCCACGTAGTAACCGGGCTCGGAACAGTGGATATCCAGGTGGACGATCGGCACGGGCATCTTGGCCATGGCGGGGTGCCAATCGGGGGATGCCATGGGCTGAACCATGACGCCGGACATT
Source organism: uncultured Collinsella sp. (assembly GCA_900542235.1). Taxonomy (GTDB): domain Bacteria; phylum Actinomycetota; class Coriobacteriia; order Coriobacteriales; family Coriobacteriaceae; genus Collinsella. Next base: position 2,837 of record UQNB01000087.1, on the reverse strand, counting down.
TGAGTGCCCATAAAGTAACGCAGGTAATGGTCCTCGAGAATATCGTCGTTATCGGCGTTGGCGATGAGCAGGTCGTAGCCGTGCTTACGGGCCTCGTTGTGGGCGCCGCTGGCGATTTGGAGCGAAAAGCCGTGATCGAGACGGGGGAGCACCAGGCCAAAAGACTTGGTGGCGCCGCCCGCGAGCTGACGAGCGCTTTGGTTGGGCAGGTAGCCAAGGCGATTGATGGTCTCGTTGATGAGCTTGAGGGTCTCGGGGCGCAGCTTTTCGGGGTGGTTGAGCGCGTTGGAAACCGTGCCCAGCGAAACCCCGGCCTCGCGCGCGACGTCGCTGATTTTTATCTTTGCCATAGCGGCCCCTTTGATGCGTTTCAAGTACAAGCCAGATTGTAGCATCCCGAGCCTACCAAAAAGGGATAGGTTTATTTTGGCAGGTTTTATCTGGGGAAACGCCGTTGCCAGCGCAACCACCACAAAGGGGACAGTGCACCTTTGTGGTGGCTTGAGCTGCCCGGGCCTTCAATTGTCTCGATCTGTAACATCTGGACGGCAAAACCGCCTCCACCTGTTACAGATTGAGACATAGTGCTGGGACCGAACCGTAATGTCTCGACCTGTAACACTAAGCCGGCTTATTGCGGCGCAGATGTTACAGATCGAGATCTTTCGCCGGGATAGGCCGCCGCGACGCCCAAAACCACCACAAAGGTGCCTGTCCCCATTGTGGCGGTTTGGACCGGCTGGGCATGTGTGCATCGGGTGGTATCTAAGTTGAGATACCACATCTGGTATATCAGCTTGCGCCTGCGTGAGTACAATACTCGAACGTTATGCGTCTCAGCGCCCCTTGTGCGTGGACGTCTTGCAGTCACGCGAACGAAGGGATTTATCCTATGTGCGGAATCGTCGGCTACACCGGCTCTGATATTGCAAAGAACATCCTGGTCACGGGCCTCAAGCGCATGGAGTATCGCGGCTATGACTCCTCGGGTGTTGCGCTCGAGGTGGGCGAGGGCGCCGCGGCGCACCTCGACGTCATCCGCCGCGTGGGCAAGGTCGCGGGCCTGGAGAGCGAGCTTTCCAATATCGACAGCGACGCTACCTGCGGTATCGGCCACACCCGTTGGGCCACCCACGGCAAGCCCTCCGTCGTTAACGCCCATCCTCACACCAGCTGCGACGGTCGTATCGCCATCGTCCACAACGGCATCATCGAGAACTTCGCCGAGCTGCGCGAAGAGCTGGAGGGCCGCGGCCATCACTTTAAGAGCGAGACCGATACAGAGGTCTTCGCGCATCTGATCGAAGAGGCTTATGCCGAGACGCACGACCTGATGGCCTCCGTGCGCGAGGCGTGCACCCACGTGGTCGGTGCCTATGGTCTGGCCGCCGTGTGCGCTGACGAGCCCGGCGTGATCGCCGTAGCCCGCAAGGATTCCCCGATTGTGGTCGGCGCAGGCGAGACCGGCGCCTATGTCGCCTCCGACGTCATCGCGCTCATCGACGCCACCCGCGATGTTGTGGTGCTCGAGGACGGTCAGTTTGCCAAGCTCACGCCCGCAGGCGTCGAGTACACCGACGAGGCCGGCAACGTTATCGAGCCCAAGGCCACCCACATCGACTGGGACCTGGACATGGCCGAAAAGGGCGGTTATCCCGACTTTATGCTCAAGGAAATCCACGAGCAGCCGCGCGTCGTGCGCGACACGCTGGTCGGTCGTATGACGCCGGCCGGCGAGCTCGACATCGACGAGCTGGGCCTTTCACTCGAGGAGCTCAACGACATCGACCGCGTCTACGTAATCGCTTGCGGCACCAGCTATCACGCTGGCCTCATTGCCAAGAATCTCATTGAGGGCTGGGCTCGCATCCCCACCGAGGTGGAGGCGGCCAGCGAGTTCCGTTATCGCAACCCCATCATTACGCCGACGACGCTTGTCGTTGCCGTGTCCCAGTCGGGCGAGACGGCCGATACCCTTGCCGCCATTCGCGACGCGCGCATCAAGGGTGCCAAGGTCTTCGGCATCACCAACGTGGTGGGTAGCCCCGTGGCGCGTGAGAGCGACGGCGTCATCTACACCAAGGCCAACAAGGAGATCGCGGTCGCCTCGACCAAGAGCTTCATCGGCCAGGTCGTGAGCCTTACGCTTTTGGCCCTGCTGCTGGCGCAGGTCAAGTACCGCTTGACCACCAAGCAGGCGCGCATGCTATTCCGCGAGCTTTCCGATACGGCCGAGCAGATCCAGTGGATTTTGGATACCCAAACCGAGGCCGTTCATGAGGCTGCCCTGCTGTGCAAGGACGCGCAGTCGGCGCTGTTCGTGGGCCGTGGCATGGGTGCCGCTATTTCCTACGAGGGTGCGCTCAAGCTCAAGGAGGTCAGCTACCTGCACGCCGAGGCCTACGCCGCCGGTGAGATGAAGCACGGCCCCATCGCCCTGATCGACCCGGGCTTCCCTGTCATCGCCGTGGCCACCAAGAGTGCCACCTACGACAAGACCGTGTCGAACCTTATGGAGTGCAAGGCGCGCGGCGCCAAGGTCATCGTCGTTGCCACCGAGGGCGACGAGGAGATCAACAAGATCGCCGACTGCATCATCCGCGTGCCGGCAGTCCGCGACGTGTTCAGCCCCATCACGGCGAGCGTCCCGCTGCAGCTGCTCGCCCGCGAGGTCGCCATCCTGCGCGGCTGCGACGTCGACCAGCCTCGAAACCTCGCCAAGAGCGTGACCGTGGAATAACTAATATTCCGCCGTCCTAACGACCAAGGCCCGGCTCCGCATCTGAACTGCCTCCCATTTCTTGGACATGAGAAATGGGAGGCTTTCTTTATGCGCG
>UQNB01000086.1 GCA_900542235.1 uncultured Collinsella sp. | reverse complement strand
CGGCGGGAGCCGTAATGGGCGGTGGGGCGGCGACTAGTTGGTCGTACCGGAATCGTCGCCCGTGCTCGTGCCCGAGCCAGAGCCCGAACCCGAGCCAGAAATCGAAACCGTCAGCGTAATCGTGCTGTCGGTGGACTGCTTGCCGGTGGGGGAGACGCCCGTAACGGTGGCATCCTCGTTACCGCTCACGGGATTGCCGTTCTGGTCACAGAAGCCAATGTTATAGAAACCGGCGTTGTTGAGCGCGGTAACGGCGGCGGAGATGCTCTTGCCGTACAGGTTGCCCGGAACGCTGGCTTTGCCGGACTTCTTGGCAATGACGACGGTAATCGTGGCGCCAGGCTTCTGCTTGCCGCTGGGGTTCCAGCTAATCACGGTGCCCTCGGTAACCGAATCGTTCTCCTGGTAGCTCACGTCGACGCCAAAGCCTGCCATATCGAGGGCGTTGCGCGCCTGGGCCTCGGTCATGTCGGTCAGATCGGGGACGGAGGTGGTGTCAGGACCGCTGGAGACCTTGTACGAGATGGTCGTGCCCTTCTCGACTTCCTTACCGGGTTCGGTGCCCTGCTCAAAGACCTGGCCCTCATCGGCCTCGTTGGCCTCCTCGGAGGCGTTGCCCTTCAGGCCAACGCTTGCCAGCGCGGCTTCTGCCTGGTCCTTGGTCAGGCCGACAAGCCGGGGAACCTCAACCTTCTCGGAGGGCTTGGGGCCCTTGGAGATTACCAGGTTCACCTTGGTGCCCTTGGCCTTCTTGGTTTTGCCGTTGGGCGTCTGCTCGGCGACCTTGCCCTCGTCGATATCGTCGTTGTAGCTTTGGTCGATGGTGCCGACCTCGAGGCCGGCTTCCTTGATCTGCTCGACGGCAGTCTGCTGGTCCTTGCCCAGCACATCGGGCACGGTGACCTGCTCGCCGCCAAAGAGTCCTGTGGCAAAGGCCACCACGATACCGATGACGGCAACGGCTGCCACCACGGCGGCGATGATCTTGTTCTTGTTGGATTTGGGCTTTTCGACCTCGTAGGAGCCGGTGGAGCCCGAAACCGAGCTACGAGCGGTATTCTGGCCGCTCACGCCCGAGACGGGACGTACCATGGCGCGCGTCTGATCGGAAAGCTCGCGAGTCTTGGTGGCGCCCAGCTCACCGGGTGCACCGATGATGCGCGTGGGCTCCGAGATGTTGACGGCACGGCCCGACAGGTAGCTGTTGAGCACCTGACGCAGCTCGTCGGCGGTCTGGAAGCGGTTTGCCGGGTCCTTCTCCATGCACTTGAGGATGATGCGCTCAAGGTCGGCGTCGACACCGGAGTTGATCTGGCTCGGCGGAATAGGCAGCTCGTTGACCTGCTTGAGTGCGACCGAGATGGCGTCATCACCGTCAAAGGGCACGCGGCCGGTGGCGCACTCGTACATCACGACGCCCAGCGAGTAGATATCCGAGGTGGGGCCGAGGTCCTGACCACGGGTCTGCTCGGGACTGACGTAGTGGGCGGTTCCCAGCACGTTGTTGTCTTGCGTGAGGTGGCTGTTCTTGGCGCGCGCGATGCCAAAGTCCATCACCTTGATGTTGCCGTCGGGCAGCACCATGATGTTCTGCGGCTTGATGTCGCGGTGGATGATCTCGTGCTTGTGGGCGACCGAAAGCGCGGAGCTGATCTGCGAGCCGATCTGGGCGACCTTCTTGGGGTCGAGGGCGCCGTGGCTCTTGATGCCGCTCTTAAGGTCGGTGCCGCGCAGGTACTCCATGACGATGTAATAGGTGTCGCCGTCCTTGCCCCAATCGTAGACGCCCACGATATAGGGGGAGGAGAGACCGGCTGCTGCCTGGGCCTCCTGCTTAAAGCGTGCGGCGAAGGTTGCGTCGCCAGCATACTGCGGCAGCATGATCTTGACGGCTACCGTGCGGTCGAGGACCTGGTCCTGCGCACGGTAGACGGTCGCCATACCGCCTGTCCCCACCTTATCCTTGAGGAGGTATCTTCCCCCGAGGACCCTCTGTTCCATTCCTGCTCCTAACATAACTATTCGCTCAACGATGTGTGTAGTACCTACGATGTGGCCGCTGGGGCCGTGTGGCGCGTTGCCGCTAACTCTTCGGCCGCGGCGCGCCTCGGGTGTCCGATTCGATCATGGGCATCACGCTCCCTGTGCGGCGAGCGCCGCGGTCAGGACGATGCCGGCAATCTTGGCCGCCTTGACGTCGTGTTTGTCGTAATCCTCCAAGGCCACCGAGATGGCGACCGTGGGTGAATCGTAAGGTGCAAAGCCAACGAACATCGAGTTGACGTTGGTGCCGCCGGTCTCGGCCGAGCCGGTCTTGCCGGCGACCTTGACGCCGGGGACCTGGGCATCGGTGCCGGTACCGGACTGGACGACGGCGAGCATGGCCTGCTTGACCTGGTCGGCCGTGGCGGAGCTGACGGCCTGACCCAGCGAGCGGGACTGCGTGGTCTTGACCACAGTTCCGTCCGGGGCGAGTACCTGGGCTACAAAGTACGGGTCCATGACCACGCCACTGTTAGCGATGGCGGCGGCAATCACGGCGTTTTGCATGACGGTGGTCTGCGGCCCGGGCGTGTGGTCCATGCCGACAGGCTGGCCGGCGCCGGCCCAGGCGGTCTCCCACTCGGTCATGAGCGACGGGTCGGCCATGATGGAGGCCGCGGAGGTCAGGTCTTGGCCGAGCTTTTGGCCGTAGCCAAAGGCGTTGGCAAACTGCACGAGCGTGTTTGCGCCAACTTCGTTTGCCACCTGGCCAAAGACGACGTTGGAAGACACGGCAAAGGCCTGCTGCAGGCTGATGGTGCCGTAGCTCTCGTTGGCATAGTTGGTGACCGGCGCGTTGCCGATGTCCATGGAGCCGGGCGCCTGGTAGGTGCTGGTAAGGCTGGCGGTGCCGGTCTCGAGTGCCGCGGAAAGCGTAACGACCTTAAACGTGGAGCCCGGCGTGTACAGCGCGTCCATGGCGCGATTGTACATGGAGCCGTCCTCGCCGCCGCCCGCCTGCAGCAGGGCGTCGATGTTGGTGTTGTCATAGGTGGGCGAGCTGGCGCATGCGAGCACCGCACCGGTACGCGGGTCGATGACCACTACAGCGCCCTTAAAGCCCTTGAGCGCCTGCTCGGCCGCCGTCTGGATACGCGAGTCGATGGTGAGCTTGGCGGTGTTGCCCGGCTGGGTCTGGCCCGCGAGCGAAGCGATGGCGTTGTTCCAGCTGGAGTAATCCTTAGAGCCGGTGAGCGTGTCGTTCATGACACTCTCGATGGCGGTGGTGCCATACTGCTGGCTCACGTAGCCAACCACGTGCGCTGCCAGGTTGCCGTTGGGGTAGGAGCGTACGTAGGTGCCGTCCTCCTGCTGCAGCGACTCGGCCAGCGTCACGCCGTCGGACGTGATGATGGAACCGCGCTGGATGTACTTGGAGCGGGCGATAGTGTGGTTGTTGGTCGGCATATCCTGATAGTCCTTGGCCTTGATGACCTGGACATAGGTGAGGTTGCCGATAAGGATGGCGAATAGCGCCGTAAAGGCGAGCACCGCACGGGTTAGACGGTTGGCGAGCGCAACGCGGCCGAGCACACCGGATTCAGGCGTGTCGAGCAGGCGACGGCGCATGCGCGAGCCGACGGAATGGCTGCCGCTGCCGTAGGAAGACGAGGTGGCAAAGCGCGTGCCCGTCGGGGCGGCGGCAGATGCGACCTGATCATCGGTGATGGCGGCCATAGTGCCGGTGCCGGTAAGCTCGGCCTCGCGTCCGGTCGCTTCGTCACCGGCGCGCAGCAGGAGCGCGACGATGATAAAGCTCGCCAGCAGCGAGGAGCCGCCCTGGCTCATAAAGGGCAGGGTGACGCCGGTCAGCGGGATCAGGCGGGTTACGCCGCCAACGATCAAGAAGGCCTGGAAGCTGATGGCGGCCGTAAGGCCCGTGGCACTAAAGGCTGCGAGGTCGGATTTAGCGCGGGCGGCCGTGGTGAGGCCACGCACGGCAAAGAGCATAAACAGGATGAGCACGGCGCCGCCGCCCAAAAGGCCCATCTCCTCGCCGATAGCCGAGAAGATAAAGTCGGACTCGACGACGGGGATGTTGTTGGCCATGCCGTTGCCGATGCCAACACCGACCAGACCGCCATCGGCAAGCGAGAAGAGCGATTGGACGATCTGGTAGCCCTGGCCCTGGGCGTCCTTAAAAGGATCGACCCAAACCTGGAAACGTACCTGAACGTGAGACAGGAACTTGTAGGCGCCCACGGCTCCAACGGCTAAGAGCGCAAGGCCGATAACGACATACGAGAATCGTCCCGTGGCAACGTAGAGCATCAGCAAGAAGATGGTGTAGAACAGCACGGCCGAACCCAGGTCGCGTTCGAAGACGACGACGAGCAGGCACACACCCCACACGGCAAACAGCGGCAGCAGCAGTCGCAGGCGAGGGATCTTAAAGCCCAGGATCTTGCGGTTTGAGATGGAGAGCAGCTCGCGGTTCTCAGCCAAGTAGCCGGCCAGGAACAGCACGATAAAGACCTTGGCGAACTCGCCGGGCTGGATGGTAAAGCCCGCGATGCGAATCCACAGCTTGGAGCCCGAGATCGTGGTGCCGATAAAGATAGGCAGCATCAGCAGAATGATGCCGATAATGCCAAAGGTGTACTTGTAGCGCATGACCACGTCGAGGTTTTTGACCAGTGCAAGCGTTCCCACCATGAGCGCCACCGAGACAAACAGGATGATGAGCTGTGAGATGGCGAGAGCGGGGGCGAGGCGTGTCACGAACGTGATGCCGATGCCCGAAAGTATAAATACGATGGGCAGGATGGCGGGATCGGCGCCAGGCGCCAAGATGCGCACGGCGATATGTGCTGCGGCGAAGGCGGCGAAGAGGCCGATCGGTACGGCGAGCGTCTCAAAGGAGATAGCGGCGCCCGCGGTGAGGACGTACATCGCATACAGCAGGATGACGGGGAACGCCGAGGCGATGAGCAAGAGCAGTTCGGTGTTGCGGCGACTCATAAGCGGCACTCCCTTTCTAATTCTTATCGGAGGCTTCGGCCTCGGCGGACTGTTCGGCGGTTTTCTCGGAATCTGATTCGGAGGTCGATCCCTGGTCGGTGTTGTCGCGAATCGTTTGCGCGTCGATCACCTGGCGGGTCTGCTCCTCGTCGATCTGGTGGCGGTACTTGGATATCGTGTCCTGCGCATCGTCGACACTTGTTTGCGGAATGCCCGCCTTGAGGCGGTTTTGCGTGTCTTCGGGCAGGTCGGACAGCTTGATACTGGTTTCGCTTTCGAGCCAGTGGAGCTTGAGTCCGAGCGGCTTGCCGGGCAGGCCGCGCCAGACGGCGACATTGCCCTGGTAGGTACCCAGGTAGTACGAGCCGGTGACACCCGTGTAGGCCCAGATGGCAGCCGCCAGCACCAAGACGAGACCTAAGACGACGCCGATGGTGACGTTGCGGCGACGCACGCGTTGCGCCTCGCGCATAACGCCATCGTCAACCAGGTCAACGACTACTACGGTCACGTTGTCGTGGCCGCCGGCGGCAAGCGCCGCGTCCACTAGGTTGTCGACGCAGATTTGCGCGGTTGAGGACTGCGTGGCGATGTTCTCGATATCGCTATCGGGAATCATGCTCGAAAGGCCGTCGGAGCACAGGATCAGGCGGTCGCCTTCCTCGATATGCAGAGTGAAGTGGTCGGCATACATGGCGGGGTCCGAGCCCAGCGCACGGGTGATGACCGAGCGGTTGGGGTGGACGCGAGCCTCGTCTGCCGTGATCTCGCCGGCGTCCACGAGCTCCTCCACGTAGGAGTGGTCGCGGGTCACGCGGATGAGCGTGCCCTCGTGGAGCAGGTAGGCGCGAGAGTCGCCCACGTGGGCGATGGCGAGCGTGTCGTTTTCGATATAGGCGCAAGTGGCTGTGCAGCCCATGCCGGGCTTGCCTAGGCCGTTCAGGGCCGCCTCGATTACGGCGGCGTTAGCTGCCTCGGCCGGCGCCGCCCAGCCGAGGAGCGCAGGGTCCGGGGGATTGAGTCTGCCTCGCGGGCTGCCGCCAGGCGTGCTGCGTCGGCGGACTGCGGGGCCGTCTTGGCAATAGTCTCAACGGCGATGGAAGAGGCCACCTCGCCGGCAGCGTGACCACCCATGCCGTCGCATACGCAAAAGAGCGGCGACTGCACCAGGTAGGAATCCTCATTGTGCGGGCGTACGCAGCCAACGTCGGAGCGGGCGCCCCACATGAGTTGCGTGGTGGTGCCGGCATCATAGGTCGAGTCGGTCTCGATGCGCTCCTCGGTCAGGGGCTCAAAGCTCATGGTCGAGCCGGGGTCTTTGAGCTTGGCCTCAACGGCGGCAACGTCGATTTCGGCTGTGTCACCGGGAGAGACGGTGTCGGTCTCGGCGTTTGATTCGGAATCGCCGGTGTCCGGGGAGTCGGGCTCCTCGGACACGCGGGCGGTCGACTCGTCGTCTTGCGGGCTGACGTCTATAGGCTCGGGCGCCGGCGTAGACGCGGGCGCAACCTCGGATGCCGGGGCTATGGGAAACGCCGGCGCGGCGGGCTCGGGTGCCGCAAACACCGCAGCGCTCTCGTTAATTGCCGCGGCGACGGGCTCTGCAAAGTGAGCCGGCGCCGGGGCTGCTTCGGGCGCTGTGGGCTGTTCCGCAGCATGTGCGCCGATGGGCGCCGCTACGGCATCCTCTTCGTCCTCGTTATCGGCGAGATCCGAAATATCATGCGTTACATGCGAAAGAGGCAGGGAGAACACGGTGTCCTCGGGCTCCACGGGTGCGGAGCCCGCCGGAGCGGCGTGGGCCGGCGCAGCTGTGGCGGCGGCCGGTGCCTCGGTCATAGTTGCGGACTTGTTCTCCTCGTCGATCATCGACGGTTCACCTTCATGACCACATCGCCAATCTGGACTTCGTCGCCCTCGCGCAGCGTCGCGGGCTCCACGAGCTGGCGGCCGTTGACGAGCGTGCCGTTAAGCGAGTTGAGGTCCTCGATGATGAGCGCCGGGCCCTGCAGCGAAAAGCGCGCATGCGAGGCCGAGACGAACGGTTCGTTGATGCAGATGTCCGAAGATGGCGAGCGACCGACGATGACGGGGCCGAGCATGTCTACGTGGATGCCACGGATGCCGCGCGGGCCCTTGTCCACATCGATCGTCCAGATAGCCGAGTCGCGGCGCTGTCCGCGCACAAGTCCCACGCCGGTCTTCATGACGGCGAACAGGAAGATATAGAGCAGGGCGACCAGGACGATGCGGCCTGCAAAAAGGACGATATCGATGTTCATAAGCGACTATCCCCTAAATTCAAAGGTGCTCAGGCCAAACGTCAGCAGATCGCCGTTGCGCAGCGGGCAGCGCGTAATGCGGCGGTTGTTGACGAGCGTGCCGTTGGTGGAATTGAGGTCCTCGATCGACCAATCCGAGCCCGTAAAGGTGAGCTGGGCGTGGCGGCGCGACACGTTGGGGTCGCGCAGGGCAATATCGGAAACCGAGCGCTCGCGACCGATAGTCACCTGTGCGGAGGTGATGCTATGGCTCTCGCCGCTCACGACGTCGACGAGCTGGGCGAGCGGGCGCTGCGGGGCGCGAGTGCTCGCCATGTTGGAGGCGATGCCGGCTGCGGCGCCTAGGCCCACGGCGGCACCGGTCGCGGCGGCTCCGCCCATGCCGGCAAGCGCGTCGCGCGAGACGGTCTGCGGCACCGGGATGGGTGCGGCGGCGGGGTCGGGGACGCTAGGCGCGAAGGGGTCTGCCATGGCAAGCGGGTCGGGAGCGGCGG
>UQNB01000085.1 GCA_900542235.1 uncultured Collinsella sp. | reverse complement strand
CCGCCTCGCCGTACGAGCCGGTGGGTGCGACGTCGGCCGATGGCAATGCGACGGTCGATTATCTGATTGATGCCGCGCGTACCTATGGCCCCGATCTGATCTACGTGGCGACCGGTCCGCTCTCCAACCTGGCACTTGCTCTGGAGCGCGATGCGGCGGCGATGATGTCTATCGGTCGCGTGGTCGTGATGGGCGGCGCCCTTACCGTGCCCGGAAACGTGAGCGCGGGCGCCGAGGCCAACATGGCAAGTGATCCTGAGGCAGCCGACGCGGTGCTGCGCTCGGGCCGCAAGCTCACTATGGTGGGTCTGGATGTGACGCATCGCGCGGTGCTCACGCGTCGCGACATTGCTGGCTGGACGGGTTCGGGCACCATGGCCGGTTGCGCGTTTGCGAGCATGGTGGAGCACTACATTGGCTCGTACGAGATGAACGCCCCCTACCTGGGTGGCTGCGCGCTGCACGATCCGCTGGCGGTTGCCGTGGCGATTGATCCCACGCTCGTGGGCGCGCTCGGCTGTAACCTGCGCGTCGACCTGCTCGGCGAGTATCGCGGCCGCACCATCTGCGATGAGCGCCGTGTGGCCGACCCCGACAAGAGCGCACTCGTGGCGCTGACCGTCGACGCCCCGCGCTTCCTGTCCGAGTTCAAGGCGCGCATGGCCCGCGTCCTGGGCTAAGTTGTCTTTTTGGGACGGGGCTTTTTTGACTGGTATGATTGGTGCGACCGTTCGAACCAGCTAAAAGAGCCCCGTCCCAATTTGACTATCGAGAGGATCTGCCATGGAGCGCATCGCGAGCTTTTCCGTTGACCATCTGCTGCTTGAGCCCGGCGTGTACGTGAGCCGCATCGACCGCGATCCGGCGACCGGCGCCGCCGTCACCACCTTTGACCTACGCCTGACCACGCCCAATAAGGAGCCGGTCATGAACACGGCTGAGTGCCACACCATCGAGCATCTGGGCGCGACGTTCCTCCGCAATCATGCCGAGTGGTCGAGCCGCATTGTCTACTTTGGGCCCATGGGCTGCCGTACGGGCTTTTACCTGGTTGTCTTTGGTGAGCTGACGAGCGAGGAAATCTTGCCGCTCGTGCGCGAACTGTTCGAGTTTGTCGCCGGCTTTGAGGGCGATGTCCCCGGTGCCGCTCCCGAGGAGTGCGGTAACTACCTGGACCAGAACCTTCCCATGGCGAACTGGCTCGCGCGCCGTTACCTCAACCGCGACCTGGCCGATATCGACGAGAAGCACCTGCGCTATCAGCAGGCGTAAGGGCTTTATCGCCCAAAACGCGTGCATTGGGCGCCTTCGCTTATGCGGGGGCGCCTTTTTGTTGATTGGTCGGGACGAGCGTTCAAAATCGCTCATGTTTGTTCTAGAATGTTCGTATAGTCACATTTACGAACAGGAGTGAACATGCATATCTACTCTGTCAACGATCCCGAGTTCAAATCCTATGGCAACGTTTGGGATGACGTTTCGTCCGAGCTTACGTCACCCGTGCTCGAGGCGCTTGCCTCCACGCCCATCCCTGAGGGCAGCAAATACGTGGCGAGCGCGCCCGAGCTCGAGAGCGTCAAGGATGCCGATAAACTGGGCTTTCTCATGTTTGGCGGCCGCCCCTTCCAACTGGGCTGGTGCAACGGCCACAACACGCAGCTCAACTGCCTGGAGTATCACCGCGCCAGCGAATTCAACCTGGGCGCCCGCGATTTTATCCTGCTTGTGGCACATCGCTGGGAGATCGAGGACGGCAAGCTCGACACCGCGTGCGTCAAGGCGTTCCGCGTGCCGGCGGGCAAGGTTGTCGAGGTTTTCAACACCACGCTTCACTACACGCCGTGCATGGTCGACGATGGGGGCTTCCAGGTGATGGTGGCGCTGCCCGCCGGCACCAACGGCCCGCGCCCCGAGGCTGCGGCCGACATGCCCGCGGCTGGCGACAGCTACTGCTACTGGAAGGCTGACAAGTGGGTCCTCTGCCACGCCGACAGCCCCAAGGCTGCCGAAGGCGGCTACGTGGGCCTCGTCGGCAAGAACCTCGACATCGCCTGCGACTAGAATCTTCCATCTCGATCTGTAACATCTAGCGGGCTAAATCGTCTCTACTTGTTACAGATTTAGACAAACCGTAGGGGCTGTTCGAAAATCTCGATCTGTAACACCAAGCCCGGTTTTGGCTGCCTAACTGTTACAGATCGAGACAAACCGCCTCCAACCACCACAAAGGTGCCTGTCCCTTTTGTGGTGGATTGGGCGGGCGGGTATCAAAAAGTGTCAGACGGGGCGGCTGCCGAGCACCCGCGCGAAAAGAAGTATCGGCCTACGTCGTTGCCGTTGAGCGACGCGTTGTTTGTAGGGATACTGAGCCTATGACAACAGCGTGCGAAAGGATCGATGCATGGCTTTCCGTAATGGCTTCCTGTGGGGCGGCGCGACGGCTGCCAACCAGTGCGAGGGCGCCTACAACGTGGACGGCCGCGGCCTGGCCAACGTGGATGTGGCGCCGCACGGCCCCGAGCGCTATGCGGTGGTCTCCGGCCAGCGCAAGATGCTCGACTTCGAGGACGGCTATTACTATCCCGCGCAGACCGGCATCGATTTCTACCATCACTACAAGGAGGACATTGCCCTCTTTGCCGAGATGGGCTTTAAGACCTTCCGCATGAGCCTGGCCTGGACCCGTATCTTCCCCAACGGTGACGAGGCCGAGCCCAACGAGGCCGGCCTGGCCTTCTACGAGGACGTGTTCCGCGAGTGCCAGGCGCACGGCATCGAGCCGCTCGTGACCATCACGCACTTCGACTGCCCCGTCCACCTCATCAAGGAGTACGGCGGCTGGCGCAACCGCAAGCTCATCGACTTCTACAAGAACCTCGCGACCACGATCTTCACCCGCTACAAGGGCCTGGTGAAGTACTGGCTCACCTTCAACGAGATCAACATGATCCTGCACCTGCCGTTTATGGGTGCCGGCCTGGTCTTTGAGGAGGGCGAGAACAAGGAAGCCGTCGAGTACCTGGCCGCCCACAACGAGCTCGTCGCCAGTGCTTGGGCAACCAAGATCGCCCACGAGATCGACCCCGAGGTCAAGATCGGCTGCATGCTCGCCGCGGGCACCTACTATCCCTACAGCTGCCGTCCGGGCGGCGTGCGTCAGGCGCAGCTCGACAACCAGAACAACTACTTCTTTGTCGACGTCCAGAGCCGCGGCTACTACCCGGCCTATGCACTCAAGAAGCTCGAGCGTCTGGGCATCGACGTCGGGATGACCGATGAGGATCGCGAGATCCTGGCCGCCAACACCGTCGACTTCATCAGCTTTAGCTACTACAGCACCCGCTGCTCTGCCGGTGCCGACAACCCCGATATCGAGCGCACCCAGGGCAACGCCTTCGCCGGCGCCAAGAACCCCTATCTGCAGGAGAGCCAGTGGGGCTGGGCTATCGATCCGCTGGGCTTCCGCATCACGCTCAACGACCTGTACGACCGCTATCAGAAGCCGCTGTTTGTGGTTGAGAACGGTCTGGGGCGCCAAGGATGTTGTCGAGGAGGATGGCTCCATCAACGACGACTACCGTATCGACTTCCTGCGTCAGCATATTGCCGCGATGCGCGATGCGGTGACCGAGGACGGCGTTGACCTGCTGGGCTACACCACCTGGGGCCCGATCGACCTGGTCTCGGCCGGCACGGGCGAGATGTCCAAGCGCTACGGCTTTATCTATGTGGACCGCGACGACGCCGGCAACGGCACCCTCAAGCGTTCCAAAAAGAAGAGCTTTGACTGGTACAAGAAGGTTATTGCTTCTAATGGTGAGGACCTGTCCTAAGGGCACTGAGACGCTCAACCTTGGGGCTCCAACCCTCCTTGCGTACCTAAGTACGCTTCGTCGGGCTTGTCGCTCCCAATCTTGAGCACCTCAGGTCCTTAGGGGGCGGGCCTGACCGCTGTGAATTTCGCGTGCTCATCCTCATAGTCTCCTAACCAAGGCGCCCGGCGAGCAGTTAATGCTTGCCGGGCGCCTTGCCGTCTGCGGATTTTGGGACATGCGGCCCGCTTTTTCGACCCATCTGTCGGTACACTAAAAGCACTATGGGTACCCGCGAGCGACATATCGGCCACGCGGCCGCCCGATCCGCTCCCGTGGCGGATCCCAGGGGCGGCAGGCTCTTCGCCATGCCGCGATTCCTTGTTGGCATAACACATCAGGTGTACCGCCGCCGCGTCTTTGCTATCGCCGGCGCCATCACCGCGCTGTTCCTTATGCTTTTGGCAGTCTTGCCGGCGCTGTTCGCCTTCGACCCCAAACTCTCTAATGCCGTGCCCGCCTATAGCAAGGTGTCCGAAGAGGTCGTGGGTGCGCTCGTCCATTCGAGCTCTCTCCCGCTGCTTGTCGCCGCAATTATATTTTCGATCTGGGGCGTATCGGTCTATCTACGCTGTTTGGACTATGTGTTGCGCCGCCGCCTTGTTGCCATCGCCACCATCTGCGCCCTCTGGATGATTGAGGTCATCCTCAAATACAAGTCGTTCACACCGGTCTACGCCACGATCCTGTGGTACCTGTACTACGTGCCCATGACATTCATTCCGCTGCTCTACCAGTTGTGTGGTCTGCGCCTTGCGGGCCTGGAGCAACACCGCCTGGGTCGCCGCTACTGCGCTGCGCTGTGGATTGTGGCCATCCTGCTTATCGGATTTGTGCTCACCAACGATTTTCACCAGCAGGTCTTCCGCTTTGACCGTACAAGCGACACCTGGAGCAACGATTACACGTACGGCTGGGGTTATTTCGCTGTCCTCGTGTGGACGGCCTTTGACTTCGTGGCCTTTTTTATCCTGGTTGGTCGGTCCTCGTCCTTTCGCATCCAGCGTTTCTCGGGCACGGCGGCGCTCGTACTGCTGGGTGGCGCATTCTTTGCCATCTCGTATGCGTTGCGCGTGCCCTGGGCATGGAGGCTCAACTTTTCGCTCGTCTATTGCGTCCTGTGCGTGGTGGCGATGGAAATCTGTCTCGATTGCGGTGTCATTCCGTCGTATCACGACATCGCCGGCATCTTCGACACCTTGCCGCTCGACCTCAAAGTTCTAACGCGCGACCTGCAGGAAGTCTATGCCACGCCAGTGTCAAAGCCAATGCCGGTGGGCGTGCGTGAGGAGTTGCGGACCCAGGAGCACGGCCGCGCCCATGCCTTTGCCGTGGCGTCCGATCCCGATGTGATGTACCGTGCCTTTCCACTGCTGGGCGGATCGGCCCTGCTTGCCCAAGACGTGTCGGAGCTCAACGAGCTTAACCGTGAACTGGCGCATCGGCGTATGGAACTGCAACGTCAAAACGAGCTGCTCGCCGCCGACTACGACCTTAAGACGCACCTGGCAGATCAAGAGGCCGAGACCTTGCTGGTCCAAGATGTGGACCAGGCGCTTGCCCGCGCGCTCGAAGGGATGTACGACCTGCTGAGCTCGCTGCCGCCGTTGACCGACGAAGCGTCTTCGCACGAGCGCTACCGCATGCTGCAGCGCGCCAAGATGCTCGTCGCCTATTGCAAGCGCAAGGGGTCGCTCACGTTGGCACAGCACGGGGAGAGCGGTTTTGATCGCGACCGCATTCAGCTCATTGCCAACGAGCTCGCGAGCGACCTGCGCACCATCGATATCGATTGCGCCTCGATTATCGCCATACGGCGCCCGATGCACGCCAGTACGGTAAGCGCCCTGTACGACTGCGTGTATGACTTTGCGTTTTTTGCCTACACCACCGACCATCCGGCGCTTATGTATCACTTGGGCGACCATGACCGATGCAGTGTCGAGCTGCGCGCCACGCTTTTTTCCAACGATGATGCAGATCTTTCGCAGACACCCGCTGCGCAAGAGCTCGAAAGCGCTTTGCAAGGGCGCAACGTGGCATATCGTCTTGAGGGCGAGCCCGGCCAGCTGCGCATGATCGTCTTGATGCCGAGGGCGGGTGAGTGACGATGCAGATTTCGCTCATCCTTCCCCAAATCGTTGCGCTCGATGTTGTCTTTGCCCTGGCTGCGTGTCTGCAGACGATCCACGTCCCGCTCATCGCATCGCGCCGCTCGTCCTATAACCGTAAGGTGATTTGCGCCTACGAGGCGAGCCTTGTGCTTCACCTGATGATTTCGGCGCTCATCTTATTCGCGTCGTCTGGCTCGTATCTGGTGGCGCCGCTTGACGTTTGCGCCAGGGCAATGGGCGGAGCGTTGTGGCTGAACGCCGCGATCTTTGCCTATGGCGTGGTGCTTATGGTGCACTATCGTCGCCTCGTCATGCTGGTCGAGCTGCTGCTTGTTGTCGCCGTTACACCACCGGTGGTTTTTGCCATGGGCTCGGCGTGGACCGTTGTCCTTATCGCAGAGGGAGCGTTCTTCCTGTTCCGTTCCATCGCGGCGCTCTTGATGGACGTCCGTAACCGCCAGGAGGATATCACCGCGTTCTCGACGATCGAGACCATCAACGTGATCCCCGTGGGTATCCTGTATCTAGACCCGAGGGGCCGTCCGCTGCTCATGAACCGCTGCATGCGCAAAAACCTGGTGGAGTTTCATATGCCCACCGACCTAGACGATATGAGCGGTACATGGAACGACCTGCGTAAACTCAGCATGCAAATGCCCGAAAGCAGCCAGAACCGCGTGCGCATTAATCTGGACCGCTTTGGTGAGGCGCGCGTTGTGGTCGAGGTTTCTCCCGCCGAGATTCGCTTGTTTGTGCACGATGACGTTATGGTTTCGGGCCGCCTCTTCGAGCGCATTATCGGTCTGGATGTAACAGAGTATGCGCATGCTCACGATCGCCTGGCGCAAGCCAACCACCTGCTTGAGCTTGCGGGCCAAGAGCTCCAAGCCCAGATCGAAGAAGTCAAAAAAGTTGCTGACAACGCGGCCTATCTGCGTATACGCGCTCGCGTGCACGACGTGATCGGGCAGCGCCTGTCCATCCTCCATCGTTATTTGGAGGAGGGGCGCCTGGATGACGTGTCACTCGAGCGGATCGACCCGCTGCTGCGCTCAATTGCTGCCGATCTGCGCAGCGGGGGCGACACCGAACCGGCAGAGCAACTGGGCGATATCGTCCATGCCTTTGGTCTGGTGAGCGTGCAGATCGATGTGGAGGGCGAGCTGCCAAGCGACGCACGTGTCGCCGCGGCCTTTCTGCAGATTATCCGCGAAGCCTCGACCAATGCCACCAAGCATGCGCAGGCCCATCAGGTCCATGTGCGCCTGCGGCAGGAGACGTCGGAAGACGGCGCTGTTGCGTGGATGACCGTTTCTAACGACGGCACGCCTGCACCCGTATCGTATCGCGAGGGAACGGGTATCCCTGGTATGAGGCATGTCGCACAGAATCTGGGCGGCAGCCTGGAAGTCCACACCGCCCCGCCCTTTACACTTGCGGTGTCCATCCCGCTCGCCTCCAACGCCACGGTCCAAAGGAGAAGCTCATGATCCGCGTGTTAATCGTCGAAGACCAGGCTATCTTGCGCGAGAGCCTGGCGCGTTCCGTGGGCGATCAGCCCGACATGACCGTTGTCGCCGCGATTGCCGACGCCTCGGATGCCTTGGACGTTGTGCTCAAGGAGCGTCCGGACATGATACTGATGGATGTGTGCACCGAGCACGATTCCAACGGCATCGTGGCGGCGGCGCGCATCAAAGAACGGCTGCCCGAGTGCCGCGTCATTATCATGACGGGTATGCCCGAGATCACCTTTGTGGACCAGGCGCGCGAGGCGGGCGTCGACAGCTTTGTGTACAAGAATGTTGGTATCGACGAGCTATTCGCCGTGATGCGCTCCACGCTGGCGGGCTATTGCACGTTTCCCAAGCCGCCCGAGAGCATTTTTTCGGGCACGGCGGCCCTCGACGATGTCGAGCTGTCGATTTTGCGCCTTGCCTG
>UQNB01000084.1 GCA_900542235.1 uncultured Collinsella sp. | reverse complement strand
AGGTTTATTTTGGCAGGTTTTGGACGAGGGGCTGCGCCGTCTTTGCGCGAGGTGCCATAATGGACCTGTCCCTTTTGTATGCGCGTCGCCACTTTTTGGCCGATGACGACCAAGGGGGACCTGCTTTTTATTGAATATGTCGAAAGGCTTTCCATGAGCGACTGCGAATCCATGCCTGCCGAGGTGCGCGACCGCCTGCGCTCCATTCCCGCCGTTCACGAGCTGCTGGTCGAGTGGCCGGTCATGAAGGCTGCCGGCGATGCGGGCGACACGATTGCGCGCGAGGCGATCGACGCCGAGCTCGATGCCGAGCGCGCGGCGATTCGCTCTGGCGCTCCTGCTAGGAACAAGCGCGAGCTTGCCTTGGCCATCGAGCGGCGGTGCCACCGACTGTCGCTGCCGACCCTGCGCCCTGCTGTCAACGCGACGGGCGTTGTGATTCACACCAATCTGGGTCGTGCCCCGCTCGCTCCCGCAGCGGTGCAGGCGGTGACCGATGTCGCCCGCGGCTACAGCACGCTTGAGTATGACGTCGCGACCTGTGCCCGTGGGGGTCGCAAAGAGCATGCCGCGCGTCTGCTGCGCACGCTCACGGGGGCGCAGGACGCCCTGGTTGTCAACAACAACGCCGCGGCGGTGCTGCTGGTGCTTGCCGCGCATGCGTGCGGCAAAGAGGTCATCGTGAGCCGTGGCGAGCTTGTCGAGGTGGGCGGCAGCTTCCGCATCCCCGACATCATGGCGGCTTCGGGTGCCAAACTTGTCGAGGTGGGTTCTACTAACCGCACGCATCTGGATGATTACCGAAGCGCCATTACGCCCAACACGGCGATGATCCTGAAAGTTCATCCTTCCAACTACCGTATCGAAGGCTTCCACGAGGAGGTTTCGGTGGCGGAGCTTTCCGTGCTGGCGCATGAGCACGGGCTGTTGCTGTACGAGGACCAGGGCTCGGGCGCGTTGCTTGCAGACGGGGTGCTCGCCGATGCGGGGGAGCAGCCAACATCCGCTTCGCTTTGCGCCGGCGTTGACGTCGTCTCGTGCTCGGGCGACAAGCTGCTCGGCGCCTCGCAGGCGGGCATTATTCTCGGTAGCGCCCAAGTAATCGCCGTCTGCGCTTCGCATCCGCTCATGCGCGCGCTTCGTCCCGGCAAGCTCACACTCGCGGCGCTCGAGGCCACTTTGCGCTTGTATGTGACCGGTCCCGATACGGCACAGCGGGAGATCCCGGTGCTCAACATGCTTTCCGGCGCGCCGGCTCCGCTCGAGCGTCAGGCCAAGCGCCTGCATGACCGCATGCTGCGCAAGCTTCGCGAGTCTCAGTGTGAGGAGGCGGTGGAGCTGCAGGTTGTCGAGGGCGTGTCTGCTCCGGGCGGCGGTTCGCTGCCGACCGTCGAGCTCCCAACTTTTTGCGTTGCCGTCTGTCCCGTCGATGGGCGTCTATCCGCCGATGGCCTAAAGCGCGCTATGGTACAGGAGCCCGATACGCCGGTTGTGACGCGCGTGCGGCACGACCAGGTGCTTTTTGACGTTCGCACGCTTTTGCGCGACACCGACCTTGACCTGTGTGCGTCTGCGTTGGCGGATGCCGTGCGGGCAGGTTTGCGTCGATGACCGCGCGCGAGCTTGTCGAATGTCCCGTTATCGTCGGAACGGCAGGACACGTCGACCACGGAAAGTCGGCCCTTATCGAGGCGCTGACCGGCAAAAATCCCGACCGTCTGGAGGTCGAACGGCGCCGAGGCATGACCACTGAGCTCGGCTTTGGCGAGCTCGAGCTTCCCAGCGGCAAGCTTGTCGGCTTGGTCGACGTACCCGGGCATGCGCACTATCTGCGCGCCATGGTGCAGGGCGCCACCGGCGTGGACGTTGCGTTGCTGGCGGTTTCGGCCGTTGAGGGCGTGATGCCGCAGACCCGCGAGCACGTTCGGGTTCTGGAGCTGTTGGGTGTGACGCGCATGGTCGTCGCACTCACGATGCGCGATTTGGCCGACCACGAGATTGCCGCGCTGGCGGAGCTCGATGTCGAGGCGTTTCTGGACGGGACCGTGTTTGCGGGTGCCTCTATAGTGCCGGTGTCCTCCAAGACGGGCGAGGGCCTGGACGAGCTGCTTACGACGCTCGATAACACGGTTTGTTCGTGCTGGTCGGAGCATCTGGAGGCGACCGCTGGCTCGGGCGCCGCGCCCCGTCTTCCCATCGACCGTTGCTTTAGCATCCGCGGCACCGGAACCGTCGTGACGGGTACGCTGCACGACGGTCCCGTTTCGGTTGGCGATGAGCTCGTTGCGCTGCCGTCGCAAACGCGCTGTCGCGTGCGCGGGGTGCAGGTTCACGGGGATACCCAGTGCGCGGTTCCCGGCCAGCGCGTCGCCCTGAACCTGGTGGGCGATGGCGTGGCGGGGGTCGAGCGCGGCGGGGAGCTGCGCAACGGCGGGCCTCAAGCGCGGCGAGATGCTCGGCGTCGAGGGTCGCGTGGGCCAGACGCTGCGCTTTTTGATGCAACTGACATATGTGGGGCGCGATGGCGTGCGAGCCGGCGTTCTTGCTTCGGGTACACGCGTGCACGTTATGGCGGGCACGGCTGAGGTGCTCGGCCGCATTATGCTTTTAGACGACGAGCCGCCTATTGCGGTCGGCGAGACGCGTGTGGTGCAGGTGCGCCTGGAACGGCCGCTGCCGTTGCGCGCCGGCGATCATGCCGTCATTCTGTCGTATTCGCCGATTTCGCTGCTTGGCGGCGGACGCGTCCTGCTATCGCGCTGTCGCCGCGCGCGGGTCCTGTCGGCGGGGGAGCGCGCGTTGTATGCGGCGCTTGAGTCCGGAGATGTCGCGGACGGCCGAGCACAGTTGTCGCGGACGGCGTACACGCGTGGCTGGCGCTGCAAACGCTGCCTGTTGCTGCTGCCGGTGTTGCCGCAGCGCTCGATCTTGTTACCGGCGAGGTCGAGATCGTTTTGCGTGGGCTTGTGGACCAGGCTGCCGTGTGCGAGCTTGCTGCGGGCGGTGCGGTGCTCTACGCAGATGCCTCGGCTCTCGATGCTGCAATGGATGTGCTGGCTGCGGCCTTGTCCTCCATGCACGCGGCGGCTCCCAAGGAGATCGGCTTTACGTCCGGTGCGGTCGCGCACGCGGCTTGGCCGGGCGCCGGTAACGATGTCGCGATGGCACTTATTGCCGAGGGCTCTGCACGTGGCGTGTGCGCCGTCGACGGTGCCGAGGTGTTCGACCCGCATTCCGCCGCCGCGGCGATACGCGTGGTGCGCGAGGCTGGCCAGCGTATCGTGGCCCTGCTGGATGAGGCCGGTCTTAATGCGCCGACGCTTCCCGAGGTGAGCGAACAGTTGCAGCTCGATCGCGACACCATGACGCGTGCACTGCGCGAGCTTTCGCTCAACCACTCGATCGTTAAGGTCGAGCGCGACGTTGCCTTGTCCGCCGCTGCCGAGGCCCATGCGCGTGAGGTTGTTGCGACGGCTATCGAGGCTGCTGGCGGCGCCGCCACCACGAGTGTGCTGCGCGAAGCCCTGGGCGTGTCGCGCAAACGAACCATTAGCATCTTGGAGCACCTGGATGCCGTGCGCTTTACAGTACTCGACAAGGAGTCCGGCGGTCTGAGATCGCTGCGTTAGCGGTTTCCGCATCGCTCTTTTCGGTTGTGGTCTGTTGGGTTTGGTAAAATACCGCCACGTTTGGGAGCGGATGGGCTCCGGTGGGCCCCGCGGTCTTCAAAACCGTTGTGAGGCGTGCAAAACGTCTTGGATGTGTTCGATTCACATCCGTTCCCGCCAACGCATCTCGCCAAAACCACCACAAAGGTGCCTGTCCCCTTTGTGGTGGTTTCGAAACGTGCGGGAAACAGCTTCGAAACACGCGATTTGCTCGTCAGGCGGTCAAAAAGCTATCTACCTGCATCGTAATCAAAATGAAACATCCGCTCGTTGCCTTATTCGTAACTTTGTAGCAACAGTGCGATATTATCCATACTCGATAAAGCTCACGGCGCATGGGGCGCCGCGAACGACACCTTTCTTTTCCATCAATTGGAGGAAGCATGAGCTACACGCAGAAAGTTCTCGACGAGCTCAAGGCCCGCTATCCCGAGCAGCCTGAGTTCATCCAGGCCGCGACCGAGATCCTCGGCACCATCCAGCCGGCGCTCGACGCCCATCCCGAGTACGAGGAGGCCGCCCTACTGGAGCGCCTCGTCGAGCCCGAGCGCATCGTTATGTTCCGTGTTCCCTGGGTCGACGACCAGGGCAAGGTCCAGGTCAACCGCGGTTACCGCGTCGAGTTCAACTCTGCCATTGGGCCCTACAAGGGCGGCCTGCGCTTTAACCCGACGGTCACCCTGGGTATGCTCAAGTTCCTGGGTCTGGAGCAGATTCTTAAGAACAGCCTGACCACCCTTTCCATGGGCGGCGGCAAGGGCGGCTCCGACTTTGACCCCAAGGGCAAGTCCAACAACGAGATCATGCACTTCTGCCAGTCCTTCATGACCGAGCTCTACCGCCACATCGGCCCCAACACCGACGTTCCCGCCGGCGACCTGGGCGTTGGCGGCCGCGAGGTGGCCTACATGTTCGGTCAGTACAAGCGCCTGACCAACGAGTGGACCGGCGTCCTCACCGGCAAGGGCCTCTCCTTTGGCGGCTCGCTCGCCCGTACCGAGGCCACCGGCTACGGCCTGGTCTACTTTGTGGACGAGTACCTCAAGAGCCGCGGCGACTCCTTCGAGGGCAAGAACGTTGTCGTTCACGGTTCCGGCAATGTCGCTATCTACGCCGTCCAGAAGGTTTCCCAGCTTGGCGGCAAGGTGCTGGCCTGCTCCGATACCCACGGCTGGGTCGAGGATCCCGACGGCATCGACTACTCCGTGCTCGAGCACGTCTACAACCAGAAGCGCTCCGGCCACGACAAGGGCGTCACGCTCGCCATGTACGTTGACGAGAAGCCCGGTGCCGTGTGGCACGAGGGCGACGGCCGCGGTGTGTGGCAGCTGCCCTGCGACATCGCGCTGCCCTGCGCTCGCGAGAACACGCTGCTGCTCGAGGACGCCCAGGCGCTCGTCGCCAATGGCTGCAAGGTGGTCGGCGAGGGCGCGAACATGCCCACGACCATCGAGGCCACGACCTACTTCCAGGAGAACGGCGTCGCCTTTATGCCCGGTAAGGCTGCCAACGCCGGCGGCGTGCTCGTGTCCGGCCTCGAGATGAGCCAGAACGCCGAGCACCTGTCCTGGACCTTCGAGGAGGTCGACGGCAAGCTCGAGCAGCTCATGCGCGGCATGTTCCACAACGTGGACGACACCGCCAAGGAGTATGGCCAGGAGGGCAACTTTGTCATGGGCGCCAACATCGCCGGCTTCCTGAAGGTCGCCGACGCCATGCTCGCTCAGGGCGTCTGCTAAATTCAGCTTGACATAGCTCCGTTCAGCACCAGCTGATGAGCTTAAGGCTCCCGACCATATCGGCCGGGAGCCTTTTTCTATGATGGTGAGGGTCGTGCGCCCTCGTTTGGTACACTTAGAGATACTGGACAAGTAAAGAGATGGGGGAGAACGTGCTCAAGTTCGGTTCCTACGTCCGTGTTGGAAACGCGGCCGAAGCCTATGAGCTCTTGCAGAAGAACCGCAACAACAAGATTGTGGGCGGCGGCATCTGGATGCGCCTGGGTTCGCGTCGCGTGGCGACGGCGATTGATCTTTCGGCCTGCGGACTCGATCAGATTGAGGAGACCGAGACCGAGTTTCGCATCGGTGCCATGTGCGCCCTGCGCCAGCTCGAGCGCCATGCCGAGCTCAACGCGCTTGTCAACAATGTCTTTGAGTTCGCCGTCCACGACATCGTGGGCGTGCAGCTGCGCAATACCGCCACGGTGGGCGGCAGCATCTACGGCCGCTTTGGCTTCTCGGACGTTCTCTCGGCGTTCCTGGCGCTCGATTCCTATGTTGAGCTGACGGGCGCCGGTCGCGTGCCGCTCGCGGAGTTCGTGGACATGGGCTACGTACGTGACGTGATCGAGCATGTCGTGGTCGTCAAGCACGATTACCGCGCGAGCTATGAGGCCGTGCGCAAGGCCGCGACCGACTTCCCCTCCTTAAACGTCACCGCCGCCTGGTGGGACAACAGCTGGCACGTCACCGTGGGCGCCCGCCCGCTGCGCGCTACCTTGCTGCAGGGCGAGGCATGTGGCCTTTCCAGCGAGCAGCCTTCCGAGGACGAGCTTCGCGCCCTTGCTGCATCCGTGCGTGCCCTGAGCTACGGAACCAACCTGTGGGGCTCGGTCGAGTACCGCCGTCGCATCTCGGCACCGCTCGCCGTCCAGGCCGTGCGTCGTGCCGCCGGCATCGAGCTTTCTGCCGCGCTTGCCCGCGAGCTCGAGACCGTGCAGATTCCTAAGTTTGCCACGGACGAGTATTCCTGCCGCCGCGTGCCCGGCGTCGATTCTAGCGAGGTGCGCTAATGGCTGCCAAACTCATCGATCTTTCCTTTACGCTCAACGGCCGCAAGGTCAAGGTTCAGATTGCCCCCGACACTATGCTCTTTGCGCTGCTGCGCGAGCAGGGCTGTGCGTCGGTGCGCTGCGCCTGCGAGACCACCAACTGCGGCCTGTGCACGGTGTGGCTCGACGGCGACCCGGTGCTGAGCTGCTCGGTTCCCGCCGCCCGCGTTGAGGGTCACACCATCACCACGCTCGAGGGTCTCAAGGCCGAGTCCGAGGCGCTTGCCCGCGCGATGGCTGCCGAAGGCGCCGAGCAGTGCGGTTTTTGCGCCCCCGGCCTTATCATGAACGTGCTGGCGCTTGCCCGCGCCGCCAAGGAGGACCCGAGCCTCGTCGCCACGCGCGAGGAGCTGTCGCGCCAGCTCGCCGGCAACCTCTGCCGTTGCAGCGGCTACGAGAGCCAGCTGCGCGCCATTGTCCGCTTCCTCAACGAGTCCGGCGTGCAGGTGGGCTTTGAGATGCCCGAGCTGCCGGTCAACGACACCAGCTGCGACGGTGTCTCGTACAAGCAGATCACCCATAAGCAGCCCAAGAAGGACTCGAAGGCGCTGCTCGAGGGCCGTCCCGTCTACACGGGCGATATGGTGCCCGCCGGCGCCCTGATCGTCAAACTCAAGCGCAGCCCCTATGCCCGCGCCAAGATCCGCTCCATCGATACTTCGCGCGCCCTGAAGGTGCCCGGCGTCGTGGGCGTTTACACTTACGAGGACGTGCCCAAGCGCCGCTTTACCATCGCCGGTCAGAGCTATCCGCAGCCGAGTCCCTACGACCGTCTGATCCTCGAGAACCTCGTGCGCTACCAAAACGAGGAGGTGGCGATCGTCGCCGCCGAGACCGAGGAGGCCGCAGACAAGGCGCTCAAGCTCATCAAGGTCGACTACGAGGTGCTCGAGCCCCTGCTCGACTTTACCCAGGCGCTCGATAACGACATCGTGGTCCACCCCGAGGGCGACGTGACCTTTATGTTCCCGCAGGGCGGCGATGTCCCGCGCAACCTGGTGTGCAGCGGTACCAGCGATTTTGGCGACCTTGACGAGGCCTTCGCCCAGAGCGACATCGTCTTTGAGCGCACCTACACCAGCCAGGCCACGCAGACCGCGCCCATGGAGACCTTCCGTGCCTTCGCGACGACTGACGCATTCGGACGCATCTCGGTGACCACCTCTACGCAGGTGCCCTTCCACGTGCGCCGCATGGTCGCGCAGTCGCTCGACATTCCGCAGTCGCAGGTGCAGGTCATTAAGCCGCGCATCGGCGGTGGCTTTGGCTCCAAGCAGACGGGCTGCTGCGAGATCTTCGTTGCGTTTGTGACGCAGCAGACCGGCCGTCCGAGCTACTGCTGCTACACCCGTGAGGAGACCATCACTGCGGGCAACTCGCGCCACCAGATGCAGATGACCGTTAAGCTGGGCGCCATGAACGACGGCACCATCACGGCCATCGACCTGCACACGCTGTCCAACGCCGGCGCCTATGGCGAGCACGCCACCACGACGATCGGCCTTTCGGGCCACAAGAGCCTGCCCATCTACAACCACATGAAGGCG
>UQNB01000083.1 GCA_900542235.1 uncultured Collinsella sp. | reverse complement strand
GGCTTCGCCCGTTAAACGGGCAACACTAATACTTACGTAATTCATTTCTTCGAAAGGAAACGAACCATGGGTGTTAACCTCTCCGGCCGTAGCTTCCTCAAGCTCCTCGACCTCACCACCGAGGAGATCGAGTACCTGCTCAAGCTCTCCAAGAACTTCAAGGACATGAAGCGCGCTGGCGTTCCGCACCGCTATCTCGAGGGCAAGAACATCGTTCTGCTCTTCCAGAAGACCTCCACTCGTACCCGCTGTGCCTTCGAGGTCGGCGGCATGGATCTGGGCATGGGCGTCACCTACCTCGATCCGGGTTCGTCGCAGATGGGCAAGAAGGAGTCCATCGAGGACACCGCTCGCGTTCTCGGCCGCATGTATGACGGCATCGAGTTCCGTGGCTTTGCCCAGGATGACGTCGAGGAGCTCGCTGCTAAGTCCGGCGTGCCCGTCTGGAACGGACTGACCACCGAGTGGCACCCCACCCAGATGCTCGCCGATATCCTGACCGTCCAGGAGAACTTCAACTACGACATCAAGGGCAAAACCCTCGTCTTCATGGGCGACTGCAAGAACAACGTCGCTCGCTCCCTCATGGTTGTCTGCTCCAAGCTCGGCATGAACTTCGTGGCCTGCGGCCCCGAGGAGTGCATGCCCGCTGACGACGTCATCGAGGCCTGCAAGCCCATCGCCGAGGCCAACGGCTGCACCATCAAGCTGACCACCGACGTTAAGGACGGCGTCACCGGTGCCGACGTCATCTACACCGACGTGTGGGTCTCCATGGGCGAGCCCGACGAGGTCTGGGCCGAGCGCATCGCTCAGCTCACCCCGTATCGTGTTACCTCCGAGGTCATGGCTATGGCCAACCCGGGTGCCATCTTCCTGCACTGCCTGCCCAGCTTCCACGACACCAACACCACGATTGGCGCCGAGAAGTGCGAGCAGTTCGGCATCACCGAGCAGGAGGTCACCGACGAGGTCTTCGAGAGCCCCGCTTCCAAGGTCTTCGACGAGGCCGAGAACCGCATGCACACCATCAAGGCTGTCATGTACGCTACGCTCAAGTAAGAGCATCTAGCATCTCGCTCGGGGTGCATTGCTGCGCACCCCGAGCGCTTTTGTCTGGTAAAAATCTCGCACCGAGCGACATGCACGGCACGGAAGAGCCGCTTTGGGCGAGATCAGTAAATGATTTATGAAGGGGGATGAGAACTATGACTGAGACCGCTAAGAAAAAGCGCGGTATGCCTTCATCGTTCACCATTCTTCTTGCTCTGCTGGCAATTGTCGCGGTTGTTACCGTTATCGTCTCCGGTACGTCCGGTGGCGAGGTTACCGCTGCCCGCCTGAGCGATTTCTGCACCGCCCCGGTCAAGGGCTTCGCTGACGCTCTGCCCGTCTGCCTCTTCGTTATGATCCTCGGCGGCTTCCTCGGCATGATGACCGAGACCGGCGCCCTGGACAACGGCATTGCCGTTCTGGTGCAGAAGCTTAAGGGCAACGAGATCATGCTCATTCCCGTGCTGATGCTCATCTTCTCCCTCGGTGGTACCACCTATGGTATGTGCGAGGAGACCGTTCCCTTCTACGCCCTGCTTGCCGCTACCATGATGGCCGCTGGCTTCGACCCTATGGTCGGTGCTGCCACCGTCCTGCTCGGCGCTGGCTGCGGCTGCCTGGGCTCCACGGTTAACCCGTTCGCCGTCGGCGCTGCCGTCGACGCTCTGACCGGCGTTGGCATTGAGGTCAACCAGTCCATCATCATCGGCCTCGGTGCCGTCCTGTGGATTGTTACCACTGCCATGTCCATCTTCTTCGTCATGAGCTATGCCAAGAAGGTCAAGGCTGACAAGGGTTCCACCATCCTTTCGATGCAGGAGCTCAAGGACGCCGAAGAGGCTCACGGCAAGGCTGCTTCCGAGGTTAACAAGGAGGTCAAGCTCACCGGTCGCCAGAAGGGTGTTCTGATCGCCTTTGCCTTCACCTTCGTCGTCATGATCGTCGGCTTCATCCCGCTGGCCGACCTCAACGAGGGCGTCGCCAACTTCTTCGATGCTGGCGCTGTCTATGACGCCGACGGTAACGCCATCGTTCAGGGCTGGTCTGCCCTGATCACCGGCCTGCCCATTGGCCAGTGGTACTTCGACGAGGCTTCCACCTGGTTCTTCCTCATGGCTATCCTGATCGGTATCATCGGTGGCCTGTCCGAGAAGCAGATCGTCAACACCTTCATCACCGGCGCTGCCGACATGATGTCCGTTGTCCTCGTCATCGCTCTTGCCCGTGGTATCTCCGTCCTCATGGCTAGCACCGGCCTCGACGTCTACGTCCTCGACGCTGCCGCCAATGCTCTGGCTGGCCTGTCCGGCGTGATCTTCGCTCCCATGAGCTTCCTGGTCTACTTCGGCCTGTCCTTCCTGATCCCCTCGACCTCCGGTATGGCTACTGTCTCCATGCCCATCATGGGACCGCTGGCTGTTAAGCTCGGCTTCTCGCCCGAGGTCATGGTCATGATCTTCTCCGCCGCTATCGGTGTCGTGAACCTGTTCACCCCGACCTCTGGCGCCATCATGGGCGGTCTTGCCCTGGCCAAGATCGAGTGGACGACCTGGCTCAAGTTTGCTCTTAAGCTCATCGTCGCTCTCTCCGTCGTCTGCGCCGTCATCCTGACCATCGCTTGCGTGATGCTCTAAGTACCCCTTGGGTACCCCACGGAAACCATGACGATCCTGTAAAGGATCACCTGGTCATCGTCTGTCCGGTGGGGTAACCCCACCGGTAGACTCCTACCTTTAGCCTCCTCCCGTTCCGTGCGCGGGGGGAGGCGCTCTTGTGTTCCGGCGTTTTACCAAACGCCGGAACCACTCGACGCTGCAAGCCCGCCAGAGCGAGCAATCTGACGTTCAATCGTCGGGCATGGCCAAAAGGCCTATGCCCTCCTCTTTCACGTCACCTTGCTCGCTCTGGTGGGCTTTCGCTGACTTATGCTCCACCTGCGACGTTTCCATTATTGATACAAAGGCCAGGTTTGTTTGAACCAAAAAGGGGAAGTTGCGGTGGAATAGTTCGCGTTTGGCCGTCTTGAGGGGTTAAACAGGAACTATTTCACCGCAACTTATCGATGGCGTGTTTGGTTGGTGCCTGTTGATGGTTTGGGTATCGGGGAGGGCGGGCTCCGTTATAATCGCCTAGAACATTAAATGGAAACGGGACGGGAGCCATACATGCGCCAGGGTTTCGACAACGCGAAGTATATCGAGCTGCAGGCTGCTCACATTAAGGAGCGCATCTCGCAGTTTGGTGGCAAGCTCTATTTGGAGTTTGGCGGTAAGCTGTTCGATGACTATCATGCGAGCCGCGTGCTGCCGGGTTTTGAACCGGACAGCAAGTTCCGCATGCTCAAGAGCATCGCCGACGATGTTGAGGTTATCATCGCGATCAACGCGAACCACATCGAGAAAAACAAGGCTCGTGGTGACCTTGGCATTACCTATGACGAGGATGTGCTGCGCCTGGTTGACCTGTTCCGCGGCAACGGCTTTGCCGTCGCGGCCGTGGTCATCACCCAGTACGCCGGCCAGCCTGCTGCCGATGTGTTCCGCAACCGCCTGAACGCGCTCGGTATTCCCGCCAAGCTGCACTATCCCATCGAGGGGTATCCGCACGATGTCGATCTGATCGTGTCCGACGATGGCTACGGCAAGAACGAGTTTGTCGAGACCACCCGTCCACTCGTTGTCGTGACGGCACCCGGCCCCGGCTCGGGCAAGCTCGCCACTTGCCTCTCGCAGCTGTATCACGAGCATAAGCACGGTACCGCCGCCGGCTATGCCAAATTCGAGACCTTCCCGGTTTGGAATCTGCCCCTTACGCATCCGGTCAATATTGCCTACGAGGCCGCCACGGCTGACCTCGACGATGCCAATATCATCGATTCGTTCCACCTTGAGGCCTACAACAAGACCACGGTCAACTACAACCGCGACGTCGAGGCCTTCCCGGTAGTCCGTGCCCTGATGGAAAAGATCCTGGGCAAGAGCCCCTACCAGAGCCCTACGGACATGGGCGTCAATATGGTCGGCTTTGCCATCACCGATGACGATGCCTGCCGCGACGCTTCCAAGATGGAGATCGTCCGCCGCTACTTTACCGCGGTCGAAAATGTGCGCCGTACCGGCGTGGGCGATGAGCAAGTCGACCGTCTCAAGATTATTATGAAGAAAGCCGGCATCGATAAGAACTACTCACCGGCGCGCTCGGCGGCCCTCACCAGGGAGCAGCTGACGGGTGGTCCCGTGGGTGCCATGGTCATGCCCGATGGCTCCGTGGTGACCGGTAAGACCTCCACGCGCCTGGGCGCCGCAAGTTCGCTCATTATGAACGCCCTCAAGCATGTTTCGGGCGTCGACCTTGAGCTCGAGGTCATTAGCGATGAGGCGATCGAGCCCATCAGCAAGCTCAAGACGCATTTCCTGGGCAGCAAAAACCCGCGCCTCCACACCGACGAGACGCTTATGGCGCTGTCGATCACCTCGGCCACGAGTGAGACGGCCGCTCGCGTCCTTTCGGGCCTGGAGCAGCTGCGCGGTTGCGATGCCTTCTTTAGCGTGATTATCTCGCCGACGGACGAGACGGTACTGCGCAAACTGGGTATCAACGTGTGCTGCGAGCCCAAGTTTGAGCGCCGCGGTTTCTTCCATCGCTAAGTTTGAAGCACCGCGGTAATTGCATTGCATTTTGGCCGTATCGGGTTAGCGCCCGGTACGGCTTTTTGATCAATAAAGCGCCTATTTCGGCGAAAAATAGCCGTTTACCTGCCTAGAAACAATTTGAGCGGTATACAATAACCGTAACTGTTTCATCCTTAGCGGGATGCCGCATGATGGATATTACCTGCCATCGTGAGGTGTGTCGGTCGCGCACGGCGCGTTAGATGCTCGTGCTCGGTTTGAGGAGGCTGCTATGGCGGGCAAGGGTCGTGCGAGTGTCAACGATATGAAGCGTGTCGAGGTGCTGGTGTTGATGGAGATCGACCAGCAAACCGAAGACAATGGCGGGCCGTATGGTTTCTCGCGCAAAACGCTTGCCGAGCGCGTGGGGGTTTCGCCGTATCGTGCCCGCGCCGCAATCGATCGCTTGGATTCCGAAGGCATGATTGATGTCGTCTCGCGTTATAGCGACGACGGCGGTCAGCTTGCAAATGGCATTTGCCTCACCGAACGTGGCGAGTGGTATCTTGAGGGCGTCCGTACCGGCATGCTCGTTCAGGAAATGCTTGAGGATGAGGCTGCTGATCGATAGCAGCATGTAACCCTTGCCATAGCGACGCCACCCGGGAAACCGGGCGGCGTTTTGTTTCAAGATTGAGAAATGCAACCGCACGCGAGAAAAATTGCGAACGGTCCGCGGCGCGAGTATTACAATGAAGACCCGTAAGATGTGTATGGATAACTTCTACGGGAAGCGCAGGTAACTCAATATGACCAAGCATGTGTTCGTGACCGGTGGCGTAGTTTCGTCTCTGGGCAAGGGTATTACCGCGGCCTCGCTGGGCCGTCTGCTCAAGTCGCGTGGCTACAAAGTAACGATGCAAAAGGCCGACCCGTATCTGAACGTCGACCCTGGTACCATGAGCCCGTTCCAGCATGGTGAGGTCTTCGTTACCGAGGATGGTTACGAGTCCGACCTGGACCTGGGTCATTACGAGCGCTTTATTGATGAGAACCTGACCCGCGATTCCAACTTTACGACCGGTGCCATCTACAAAAGCCTAATCGCCCGTGAGCGTCGCGGCGACTTTTTGGGCGGTACCGTGCAGGTGATTCCCCACGTCACCAATGCCATTAAGGACAAGTTCCGCCGCATCGAGGAGCAGACCGGCTCCGATGTAGTCATCACCGAGCTGGGCGGCACGATCGGCGACATCGAGTCCCAACCGTTTGTGGAGGCCATCCGTCAGTACCGCAAGGAGGCCGGCCCCGAGAACGTCTGCTACATCCACGTGTCGCTCGTTCCCTATATTGCCGCCGCCCACGAGGTCAAGACCAAGCCCACGCAGCATTCCGTCAAGGAGCTCCGCAGCTTTGGCATCCAGCCCGATATTATCGTGCTGCGCTCCGACCACCATATCGATGACGCTATCCGCGGAAAGATCGCAAGCTTCTGCGACGTCGACACCGATTGCGTCTTTACCAATGAGGACTGCGCGAGCATCTACGACGTGCCGCAGCTGCTTGCCGAGCAGGACTTTGACCTGCGTATTTGCGAGCGCCTGGGCCTGGACCCGCGTGAGCGCGACATGAGCGAGTGGAATGAGTTCCTGCGTAAGCAGAACCATGCCAATCATCACGCCGATAAGGTTAAGATTGCCGTCGTGGGTAAGTACACGCAGCTGCCCGATGCGTACCTGTCGGTTATCGAGGCCCTGCACCATGCGGGCGTCTTCTACGATCGCCATGTGGACGTCCAGCTGGTCGACGGCGAGAGCCTCGACGAGCAGAATGTCTCCGAGGTTCTGGGCGACGCCTCGGGCATCCTGGTCCCCGGCGGCTTTGGCAAGCGCGCCCTGGAGGGCAAGATCCTCGCGGCCGAGTTTGCCCGTGAGCACAAGATACCGTATCTGGGCATTTGCCTGGGTATGCAGGTCGCCGTGTGCGAGTTCGCCCGCAATGTCGTCGGCCTTGCCGGCGCCAGCTCCTCTGAGTTCGATCCGGATGGCCCGTATAGCGTCATCGACCTGATGAGCTCGCAGGAGGACGTGACCGAGAAGGGCGGCACCATGCGTCTGGGTGCCTATCCGTGCAAGCTTGCTGCCGATACCCTTGCTCGCGAGGCATATGGCGAGGAACTCGTCTACGAGCGTCACCGTCACCGCTTTGAGTTCAACAACGCCTTCCGCGACCAGCTCGAGGACGCCGGTTTGGTTATCTCGGGTCTGTCGCCTGACGAGCGCCTGGTCGAGATGGTCGAGCTGCCGCGCGACGTGCATCCGTGGTATGTGGCAACCCAGGCTCATCCCGAGTTCAAGAGCCGCCCGACCAACCCGCAGCCGCTGTTCCGCGAGTTCGTACGCGCTTCGATTGGCCAGCATGAGGGTGTCGACCGTCTGCAGGTGACGCCCATGAACCTCGCTACGGACTAAGGGTGCCGGCGAATAAGGAACATACCGAAGCTACTCCCTCGTCGCTCGCCGTGGCGGCGGGGGAGTATCTCGATTACCTCGCGGTCGAGCGGGGCTTGGCGCGCAACACGATTGCGGCCTATCGTCGTGACCTGACGACGTACTGCGCCTATCTGGAGCGGGCGGGTATTGTGTCTTTTGAAGAGGTGACCCGTCAGATCGTGGAGGGCTTTGTCGCCGATCGCCGCGACGGAGGCTATTCCGACGCCTCGGTGGAGCGTGCGCTTGCTGCCGTGAAGGGCCTGCATGCCTTTTTGGTGCGCGATGGGGCCGTGGCCCAAAACCCGACGGCGGCGTTGCGCCTGCCTAAAAAGGCTGAGCGTTTGCCGGAGTATCTATCGGTGGAGGATGTCTCGGTGCTGCTCGATCAAGACTTTCCCGAGGGCGAGATGGGACTGCGCGACCATGCCATCTTGGAAGTGCTCTACGGATGCGGTTTGCGTGTGAGTGAGCTGGTTGGGCTCGATGTGGGCGATATCAATATCGACGATGGCTTTGTACTCGTTCGCGGTAAGGGCTCAAAGGAACGCCTGTCCCCACTGGTGGGAAGCGCGGCGCGAGCTCTGACGCTCTATGTAACTGAGGGGCGTTCTCGCTTGGCGGCCCATGCCCGCGGAACCGAGACCTCGGCGGTCTTTTTAAATAAGAACGGACGTCGCCTGTCGCGCCAGGCCGTGCATGCGATATGCGAGCGGTATGGGCGTCAGGTGGGGCTGGTGGGGCTCCATCCCCATACCTTGCGCCACTCCTTTGCCACCCACATGCTCGCGGGTGGTGCCGACCTGCGTGTGCTGCAGGAGATTTTGGGCCATGCCGAGATTTCGACCACGCAGGTCTACACGCATGTCGACCGAACGCAACTGACCGAGGTCTATCTGGCGGCGCATCCGCTGGCGCATCGTTAACACATCGCTGACCTGTATATTTATAGGTATTTGGGGACGGGCCCCAGATTGCCGTGGCGTGCTTTTGCGCGCGCATGGGCAATCTGGGGTCCGTCCCATTTTTCGCCACTTGGCGTCGCGGTGGTGGGCCGCACGTGCCTTGGGTGGGGGAGTTTGGGGGCGATGTGAACGGCATGTAAAGGGACGCAAAAATCGCCTCAAGGTCAACTTGAAGGTTGAGGTTGAAAGGCGGGGTGCCACAGGTGGCATCACGCCGTTGCTGCAAACACAACATATTGTGTTTTCGAACATATGCTCGGGGGTGTTTTACAACATATTGGGGGTGGAATGGTGGGGAGGGGTGGGG
>UQNB01000082.1 GCA_900542235.1 uncultured Collinsella sp. | reverse complement strand
TTTGCCATATTCGGAAATACCTACCAAGCAAAGAAATCCTCGCATGCAGAAAACCATCGCGGGCGGCGTCAACCGTATCGGTGGTGTCGACGCCGCGCACGCGGCTCAGATCGGCGGCTTCACCCTCAAGACCCCACAGGCCGGCGAGCGCGATAATCTCGGAGGCGTTGCCGCGTACGATGGCGGGCTTGTACTGCTTGAGCTCGTTTACCAGCTGGGTGCGCAGGCTACCGATGCCCAGACCCACCGGATCGAGCACCCAGGGCTTGCCGGCGTCGTGTGCCGCCTTGGCCGCGCGGGGAATCGTCTGCTCGTAGATGGGGAAGAGCGTGCCCATGTTGAGATAGATGGCGCCGCCGCCGGCAACGAGCGCCTCGCCCTCGTCGGGCAGATAGACCATGGCGGCCGAACCGCCCACGGCGAGCTGCGCGTTGGCGACAAAGTCGATCGTCACCGTGTTGGTGATGGAGCCGGCCATCGGATTGGTGGCTCGAATCTCCTCTACGGCCTTGACCATATGTTGCTTAAGCTGTTCCGAATCAATCACTGCACATGCCTCCTTGGCATAGAAAAGGGGCGCTGTGCATAGACAGCGCCCCTGTAAAGGCGGCATGCTCCCTACGCCAGCATTAACTGACAGGTTCAAAGGATTGGGCCCCATGCCCTCTCAGCCTTGTGGTTTGCACCGCCGGCACTCCCGCATCGAATCTGTTGTTCCCTATACTAGCGCACCTGCCAAATAGGGATAGGTTTATTTTGGCAGGTAACAACTGGGGCTTTGCGTTTTCCCAGATAAAACCTGCCAAAATAAACCTGTCCCTTTTTGGCAGGTCGGTACAATAGACGGGATTAAGAATGACCGAGGGGACCTTATGATCAAACTTGTGCTGACCGATATGGACGATACGCTGATTCCTGCTGGACACGATGGCGCCAGCGACTACGCCATCGAGGGCATTCATGCCATGCAAGCGGCGGGCCTGCATTTTGGCCCGGTTTCGGGTCGCCAGCCGTCCGCGATGGGCTGGATGTTCCGCAATCGCTCCGAGTGCTTCTCGACCGGTGCGTTTTGCAACGGCCAGGTGATGTTTGTCGATGGCGAGGCGGTTGCCTCGCGCACAACTGATAACGATGCCCTGATGCGCCTGGCCGACTACCTGGAGCAAGAGACCGACGATACCTATCTGAAGGTCTACCGTCTGGGTGATGACTTTTGGGACAACGACGCCTATTGCGTGACAAGCGATCCCGAGCGTGTGCGTCGCGCCATGGAGTCAGGCGGCAACGCGTGGCTCAAGGGCGAAGAGGCTCCCTGTCGTCCTGTCGTTGACGATGCCCCGGTATACAAGGCGAATATCTGGAGTGCCCGTTCGCGCGAGGAGCTCGCCGAGCTGCGCAAGCGTGTTGCCGCCGAGGTGCCGGAGCTCTCGCTCGTGTTTCCCAACAACCGCGTGCGCCTGTTCGACGTTCTTCCGACCGGCTGGGACAAGGGCTGTGCTGCGCTGGAGCTGGCGCGCGCTTTGGGCCTGACGCCCGACGAGGTGGCCGTATTCGGCGATTCCGATAACGATTTGCCCATGATCGATGCCGTTCCCAATTCCGTTGCAGTCGCCAATGCCAACAAGGCCGTCACGGC
Source organism: uncultured Collinsella sp. (assembly GCA_900542235.1). Taxonomy (GTDB): domain Bacteria; phylum Actinomycetota; class Coriobacteriia; order Coriobacteriales; family Coriobacteriaceae; genus Collinsella. Next base: position 6,850 of record UQNB01000082.1, on the reverse strand, counting down.
TGCCGCGCGCTGGCATATCGGCGCTGCGGCAGACGATGCGGTCGCCGGGGCTCTACATCAGATTGCCGCCTGCGCCGCGACGGGGGAGATGCCGTCGTTTATGCGTCAGATGGACGCGACGGGTTTCGACGTCACGAACGTCTAGGGAGAAGGCTATGAAGCTTCAGCAGCTCAGATATGTTGTTAAGGTTGCCGAATGCGGCAGCATCACCGAGGCCTCGCGCCGGCTCTTTGTGTCGCAGCCCTCGATCACCGCGTCGATCCGCGATCTCGAAAACGAGATGGGTGTGCATATCTTTGAGCGCACCAACAAGGGCGTCATTGTGTCCGAGGAAGGCGAGACCTTCTTGGGCTACGCGCGCCAGGTGCTCGACCAGGCCGACCTGCTCGAGGGCAAGTACAAAGGCACGTCCGAGCAGGTGCCGCACTTTAGTGTGAGCTGCCAGCATTATTCCTTTGCCGTTAATGCATTTGTCGATGTGATCCGCGAGTTCGATGCCGCGCGCTACGACTTTACCCTGCGCGAGGAACAGACCCACGAGATTATCGAGGACGTCGCGCATATGAAAAGCGAGCTCGGCATCCTGTATCTGTCGGAGCACAATCGCGAGGTCATCGAGCGCATGCTCACTGCCAATGAGCTGGTATTCGAGGGGCTCTTCTGCGCCACGCCGCATGTCTTTGTGTGCTCCGACCATCCGCTGGCGGGTCGCTCGAGTGTGACGCTCGAGGACTTGGAAGACTACCCGTTCCTGTCCTATGAGCAGGGCAGCTACAACTCGTTTTACTATTCCGAGGAGCTGACCTCGACCTTTGAGCGCCGCAAGAATATCCGCGTGCGCGACCGTGCGACGCTGTTCAACCTAGCTATGGGCCTTAACGGTTACACGGTGTGTTCGGGCGTGATCAGCCATGAACTTAACGGCCCCGGCATTATCTCCATTCCGCTCGATGTAGACGAGTACATGGAGATCGGCATCATCACGCGCAAGAACACGACACTTACGCGCTACGGGCAGGCCTATATCGAAGCGATTCGTCAGCACATCTAGACTGCTGCGTTCTGCACGGGTCAAATCTCTTTATGGCAGTCCCAACTAATATAGGAAGCATCTATATCAAACTGTTATAAACGTATATTTTACGATGGTCATATGAGCGCTCATACTCTGTCCCAGTAAAGCAACCAATGCAAAGGGAGATATCTATGAGCACTTCGATTCAACCGAACGCGCCGTTTCGCGCCGATATCGTCGGCAGCTTTCTTCGTCCGCAGGCTGTAAAGGACGCCCGTGCCGCCTATGTCGCGGGTAAACTCGACGCTTCCGGCCTTAAGGCCGTCGAGGACGAGGCCATCCGCGACTTAGTGGCCAAGCAGAAGGCTGCCGGCCTGCAGGTGATTACCGATGGCGAGTTCCGCCGCAGCTACTGGCACCTCGATTTTATGTGGGGCCTCAACGGCATTGAGCGCCGCGCCTCGCGCACGGGCTACATGTTCCACGATGAGGAGACCACAGCCGACACCGCCGTGGTAACCGGTCCCATTAGCGGCGAGAATCATCCGTTCGTCGAGCACTTCAAATTTATCAAGTCGCTCGAGGGAGAGGGCCAGGTCGCGCGCCAGACCATTCCGGCGCCGATCCAGACGTTCTCCGAAGTCACACTCGACCGCTGCGATGGCCAGCAGGAGAGTCTGCACGCCGTCTACAAGACCGACGAAGAGCTCGTCGATGCCATTGCCGCAGCATACCGCACCGTGATTGCTGACCTGTATGCCGCGGGCTGCCGCAACATCCAGTTTGATGACTGCACCTGGGGCATCTACTGCGATACCGATTTTGTTGCCAAAACCGGCATGAGCCCGGTCGACCTGCAAAAGGTAAGCGAGCTGGGCGTGGCGCTCAACAATGCCGCCATCGAGGGCAAGCCCGACGATCTGGCTATCAACACGCATGTATGCCGCGGCAACTACCACTCCACCTACGCTTTTGAGGGCGGCTACGACCCCATCGCGCCGTACCTGTTTGCGCATGAGGACGTTGACGCGTTCTATCTGGAGTTCGACACGCCCCGCGCCGGTGGTTTTGAGCCGCTCAAGTACGTTGCTCCCGGCAAGAAGGTCGTGCTGGGCTTGGTGACCACCAAGGCGGCAGAGCTCGAGAACGAGGATGTTATCGTCGAGCGCATCCGCGAGGCGGCAAAGTACGTGCCGCTCGAGAACCTGTATCTGTCTCCGCAGTGTGGCTTTGCCAGCTGCGAGATTGGCAATAAGCTGACCGAGGACGAGCAGTGGGCAAAGATTGCGCTGGTCAGGCGTATTGCCGAGCGCGTTTGGAAATAGCGCTAGCGTTTGCAGGTGGCGGCGCGTGCGAGGTACTGCATATCGCGTGCAATGGTTCGGATCGTATCGTTCGGGCAGGTTATCCGATATGCCTGATCGCCCTTCCATTCGAAAGGACTTCCATGTCCCAGTCTTCGACGCCCGCCGTCACCGATGCCATCTACGATGCATCGTCGCTCGGCCGCCCGCGCATGTTTGTGTTGGGTTTGCAACACATGTTTGCGATGTTCGGAGCCACGGTGCTCGTGCCCGTGCTCACCGGCCTTTCCGTTTCGGCGACGCTTCTGTTCGCCGGCATCGGCACGCTGCTGTTTCATTTTCTATCGCGCGGTAAGGTGCCCGCGTTCCTGGGCTCCTCGTTTGCCTTTATCGCGGGTTATGCCGCCATTGCGCCCAACGGCGAGGCTGAGCTTTTGCCCTACGCTTGCCTGGGCGTAGCTTGTGCCGGCCTGCTCTATCCGGTGCTTGCGGCCCTGTTCCGCGCCTTTGGCGCCAAGCGTGTCATGCGTTTCTTCCCGCCGGTGGTGACTGGCCCCATCGTCATTTCCATCGGCTTGATCCTGGCAAGCTCTGCCATTGCTAACTGCCAGACCAACTGGTTTGTTGCTGCTATTGCCGTTGCCGTGATCATCATCTGCAACATTTGGGGCCGCGGCATGGTCAAGATCGTGCCGATTCTGCTGGGCGTTGTGGTGAGCTATGCCGTTGCGGCCGCGCTGGGCGAGGTCGACTTCTCTGGCGTCGCAGCCGCCCCCTGGGTTGGCTTGCCCGTCGTGTGGGACAACACCGTGTTTGCGCTCTTTGGACCGCAGTTCGATAGCAGTCTTGCCACGACGGCCATTATCACCATCATGCCACTGGCCTTTGCGACCATGATTGAGCACATTGGAGATATTTCCGCCATTGGCTCTACCTGCGAACGCAATTACATTGCCGATCCCGGTCTGCACCGTACCCTGCTCGGCGATGGCCTGGCGACTATCTTGGCATCGCTCTTTGGCGCCCCTGCCAATACGACGTATGGTGAGAACACCGGTGTGCTTGCCCTGACGCGCGTGTTCGACCCGCGCGTGATTCGCATTGCCGCCTGCTGTGCCATTGTGCTTTCGTTCTGCCCCAAGTTTGCTGCGGTGATTGCCGCCATGCCGGCGTGCGTTATCGGCGGTGTGTCGCTCGTGCTCTACGGCATGATCAGCGCCGTTGGTGTACGTAACCTCATCGAGAACCAGGTTGATTTCCAGAACAACCGCAACGTGCTGGTGGCGGCTCTGGTGCTCGTGCTTTCGCTCGGCATTGCCTACAGTACCACCGGCGCCATTGTGCTGGAGCTGGGCGGCGTGACGATTTCGCTTTCGGGCCTTGCCGTGGGCTCGCTGGTGGGCATTGTGCTCAACGCCATCCTGCCCGGTAACGACTTTGAGTTCGATACTTCCGAGCTTGAGGAGACTGCTGAATAGCAGCTGCGTTCAGCCAAATTAAAAATGGCGTCCATGCGTATGTACGCGTGGATGCCATTTTTAATGCGTCAGTATCCAGTGGATGCCGCGTGCCATGCGCAGGTCAGTTTGGGTAAAGTGATTGCCGGGGTTGAGCTCCAGCGTTGCTGGAATGTCACGCTCGATAAACAGCTCTTCCATCGCGCGCGTATCGTCGAGTACGTGCCGCATCATGCGGTTGGGCGTCTTGGTTTCCTTTTTGCCGAGTGACAGATAGACGGCGTCGGGCGTAGCTGTCATCGTGCGCTCGCGCGCGTAGTCGATAAAGTCGGGGAACCACAGCGACCCCGATGCACTCGCCGCGCGCTCAAAGACATCTGTTTGCCAAAGTGCCCACAGTGCAAAAAGGCCCGCCAACGAGTAGCCGGCAACGCCGCGCCAGGTGGGCGGTTGCGGGAGCGATGATTCGGCCTCTGGGATTATCTGCTTCAACAACTCGTCAAGAAAACCAGCGGCCTGTCCACCAAAGGGCTCGGCATCGCGCACGGTACCGTCGCATACCCAGGGGCTCAGCTCACGATTCCAATCGAGTCCGCCAATGGCGACAAGGGTGAACGGTGGGCAGTTGAGCTCTCGGCAGCGTTCATAAACCTCCGTGCCGTCGCCCATGACCACGGGAAGATAGATGACTGGTGCGCTTTCGGCATGCTGTGCATGAACGGTTATCTGCTTTTGATGCGCTTCCATGACGGGCTTCTCTCGGCGTTGTGATATCGACGGCCCCCATTGTCGCACGCCGGCTCATGCAGGTTGGGCTAGACCAAAGACAATCTCGTGCATACCCTGCGGACGCATATGGAAAACGCCACCGCCGGAGGGGAGCTCGGCGGTGGCGTTGTTAAACGGTGCTGGGACTCGGGGCCTTCGCGGGAGCTGCCATGTGCGCAGAGGCGTCTAAGAGCGCTTGCGGCTCGCCATGGTGCCTGCGGCGATAGCGGCTGTTCCCGCAAGGACGGTTGCCACGATGGCCGCACCCGAGGTGTCGCCGGTTGCCGCGAGCACGCCGGTAGTCTTGGCTTTCGTGATTGAAGCCGCAACGGCCTTGGTCGGCTTTGAGCCCTCAGGCTTGGGGTTCTGCTTGGACTCCGCGGGCTTGCTTTCTGCGGGCTTGGTCTCGTCGGGCTTGGGGTCTTCCGGCTTGGCTACCTCGGGAGGTGCGATGACCATGCTCTTGGCGACAGCTTCGTTATAGGGGGAGTCGATCACAGCGTCGCCCGTGCCGATGGCTTGGCCTGCCTCGTAGATGCCGTCACGGAGCTTGCGATAGTCAATGACCTTGCCGCCTTCGGGCGTCTGGATGGCGGCGTTCTCAATCTTGATGGTGCCGATTGTCTTGCCGTCAGCGCTCATGGCACGGGCAAAGATTGCCGCTGTATCTCCTTCGGCCGTTACCTTGCTGCGGATGATCGAGATGACTGCGGGTGTGACGCCCTCGCTGGTCTGGGCGATGATGCCGATGTTCTCGCCTTGGGGCTCGGGGCTCGTCTCACCATCTTGGTTTTCGCTGTAGGGGATGGGGCCGTCGCCGTTCTCGACATAGCGGGCTATGGCCTTGACAACGGAGTCGCTGATGTAGATGTGGCCACCCTCCTCGTTGGGTCGATCGTTTCTGGTGGAGAATGCAGCCGAAACCTCGCCTTCCGCAAACGCGTCCACGGTGGAGCCGTTCTTGACGACGATATCGTCTTGGTAGGTGAAGAGGGCAATGGCGTCACCGTATCTGCCTTTACTTGCGCGGACTGTCACGTTTGCATGATCGAGTGTGATGCCCTTGTGGGCATAGACGCCATATTCAACACCGTTTGCGTTGAGGGAGGCGTTTGTGGCTGCGAGGCTGCCCTTGGCCTCGACGGCGGCGTCTTTCTCGGAGCTCGCCTTGACCTGGCTGCCGTCCGAGATATTGATGTTGCCGCCGCTCCAAATGGCCTCACCATCGGCTGAGCTTGCCTCGACTGTGCCGCCACCCTTGATGGTGAGGTTCTTGTCGGTTCCGATACCCTTGTCCTTGGTAGCCCTGGCGGTGACGGCCCCGCTGTCGTCAATCGTGATATTGCCGTTTGCCCTGATGCCATCCGATACGCCCGTGGCGTTGACGTTGCCCGAACCTTTGATAGCGAGATCGCCCTCGGCGTCGATGGCATCAAACCCAGCGCTCGTGGCGTTGACGGATCCGGCTCCGTCGATGTTGATATTACCCGTGGAGAGGATAGCGTCCTCAGTAGATGTCACGCTGAGCGTGCTGCCCGCGTCGCCTTGGATATTGAGCTCGGCGTTCTCATTCTTGCCATGAGAAGCCTTGATGCCTTCGATCCAGTCGGCAGTGACGATGTTGTTTCCCGAGTAATTCACGTTGAGCTTGCCTGCGGCCTGGATCTCGCCGCCGTTATAGTTGTTGAGCTTCAAGTCGTCGGCGCCGTCCCACGACCAGGTACCGGCCTCGTCGCTCGCCGCGGTGTTGTACTTGTTGCCGCCGACCTTGACCCATTCCGCTGCGAGCGAGACGCTCGGCATGAGCAGCGAGCTCACCGTGAGCGCGCACACGGCGCCTACGACGATGCGGCGCGTCACGCGGCGCCAGCTGCCGTGCGCGAGTCCTATGCGACGGCGAACGTCGGGTTCGGCAACATGGGTTCCGGCGGTAGTGTCATTGCGTTTGGGGGTCGTGAACAAGGCTGCCATGGTTGCTCCCGTTCTCATAGGCCTATACGACTAGATTCAGCGTATCTGCTGGATGTTGCCGGCGGTAGTGCCGTTTGGAGGGCAAAATGGCCAAAATGGGGGAGAAATAGGCCGCACGCCGGCGCAGGGACCGGCGCTAAAAGAAAAGCGCGGGGCCGCATGGCGACTCCGCGCTTTATTGTTCAGTTTTTGCAGCCTTGCCCTTACGCCACGAAGAAGTAGACGAGGAAGGCAAGGGCCGCGATCCACCCGTCCTGTGCGAAAAAGTGTTTACGAGCGCTTGCGGCTCACCACGGCGCCCGCGGCGGTGGCGGGTGGTTCCCCTCCCGCAAGG
>UQNB01000081.1 GCA_900542235.1 uncultured Collinsella sp. | reverse complement strand
GTCCGGATCGATTCGGACGCCCCGCATTCTCTTTTTATGCGCTCGCTGCAGGCGCCGTCTGCAAGTGTATAATTTTGGTCGTATGTAATTTGGACGCTTGTGCGTTCTGCCCATAACAAGAAAGGTCGATATGCCTACCATTTCTACCGCCGACTTCAAGAACGGCCTCGGTCTCCGCATTAAGGACAAGGTCTACACCATCGTCGAGTTCCAGCATGTCAAGCCGGGCAAGGGCGGCGCATTTGTGCGCTACAAGACCCGCGACATCAAGAGCGGCCGCGTCGTCGAGAACACCTGCAACGCCGGCACCAAGTTCGAGAGCGTCATGCTCACCACCCGTGAGTTCCAGTACCTCTACAACGATGGCACCGACTACATCTTCATGGACAACGAGTCCTATGAGCAGGTTCCCGTTCCCGAGGACATGGTGGGCGAGAACTCCAAGTGGCTGCGCGAGAACGACATCTGCCAGCTGCTCTTCGCCGACGATGAGCTCATGGGCGTGACCCCGCCGATGTTCATCGAGACCACCATCGTCCAGACCGACCCGGGCTTTAAGGGCGACACCGTCCAGGGTTCCACCAAGCCGGCCACGATCGACACCGGCGCTGTCATCCAGGTCCCCATGTACCTCAACGAGGGCGAGGTCATCAAGGTTGACACCCGCGACGGCAAGTTCGTCTCCCGCGTCTAGCAACCAACTCTTCTAGGAGGACTCATGCCCCAGGAAATCAAGATTGACGGCATCGGTATATCGCCCGATGTTCTGACCGCCATCGTCTCGCGCGCCGTGTCGGATGTCGAGGGCATCGCCTCCGTTGGCGTCAAGGACCTTGCCACCAACCTTGTCTCCATGATGCTCTCGTCCAAGGCCCCGGCTTCCGAGCCGGCGGTCGAGGCCGAGGTCATCGGCGACAAGCTCGCACTCACCGTGCGTGTCGTGGTGTTCTTTGGCTATCCGTTCAAGAAACTCGCCGAGGCCGTTCGCGCAGCCGTGGTCGCCGCCATCGATGCCCAGGTGGGCGTCGAGGTCGAGCGCGTTGACGTTTGCATCGACGGCCTCGTTTTCCCCAAGGAGTAACCTTTGAGCCTTAAGGTTTATCGCGGGCGCACGCTTGCCCGCAGTCAGGCGCTGCAGCTGCTGTTCCAGGCCGAGGCCACGGACAGTCCGCTCGAGCGCGTCCTCGAGGGCGATTTCCTGATTTCGAAGGGTCCCCTCGACCCCTATGCGCTGGAGCTTTGTCGCGGTGCCTACGAGCATATCGATCGCATCGACTGTGCCCTGCGCGCCGTCGCCAAGAACTGGGATCTTATGCGCATGCCCGGCGCCGACCGCAACCTGCTGCGTATCGCCGTCTACGAGATGCGCTTCCTCACCGACGAGGAGGTCTCGGACGCTATTGTTATCAACGAGGCCGTCGAAATCGCTAAGGCTTATGGCACCGACCAGTCCGCATCGTTTGTCAACGGCGTGCTGGGCAAGATCGCTCGCAGCGAGGAGCTGCCGGGCGAGGACCTGTACCAAGAGCTGCTGGCCGAGGATCGCGCTCGCGAGGAGGCACAGGCTGCCGAGGCGGCCGCCAAGGTCGCTGCCGCTCAGGCTGCCGCCGGTGTACTTGCCGAGGATCCGGACGCTGCTGAGGCCGTCGAGGCCGACTCCGTCGAGGAGTAGCCATGCCAGAGGGTTCCGTCCGCAACTTCGATGAGATCTCGGATCGCCTGGACCAGATCATCGCCACCGTTCGCTCCAAGGATACGTCCCTGGAGCGTTCGCTCGATTTGTTTGACGAGGCGATTGAGCTTGGTTCCCGTGCGGTCGATATGGTCGACAAGTTTGAGCTGACGCCGCGTGAGGCCGACAAGCTCGAGCAGGAATACGATGAGGATGCGGCAAACGAGTCCCAAGATAAACAGGCTGCATCCCCGGATACGAATGGTTGATGGCATTCATGAAACGCGTGCGTCTCGATGACGAACTGATTTCACAGGGCATCTGCGCCGATCGCGCGGATGCCCTTCGCACTCTTATGGCCGGCTTGGTCTCGAGCGGCGGTGAGCGTTTGACCTCTCCGGGGCTTAAGGTGATGCCGGGCCTGCCACTGCACGTTAAGGGGCGCATTCCGTACGTTGGGCGCGGCGGCCTTAAGCTTGAGGGTGCGCTCGATGCGTTTTGTATCGATCCCACGGGCCTTGCCTGCCTGGACGTAGGCTGCTCTACCGGCGGCTTTACCGATTGCCTGCTCAAGCGCGGTGCCGCCACGGTCGTTTCGGTCGACGTGGGCCGTGCCCAGTTTGATTGGTCGCTGCGCCAAGACGATCGCGTGACGCTCCACGAGCGCACCAACGTGACGCATCTGCCCGAGCTCGGCTACGGCGGCGCTATCGACCTGGCCGTGTGCGACGTGTCGTTTACGAGCATCGCGAACATCATCGACGCCGTGCTGGCGTGCCTGACGCCGACGGGGTCGTTCTGCACGCTCGTGAAGCCGCAGTTTGAGGCTCCGGCAGCGCTGGTGGGCGAGGGCGGTATCGTGACAGATCCTGTTGTCCGCCACGATACGCTCGTGGCGGCTATTGAGCTCTTTGCCGCCAAGGGCCTGTTCCCGCTTGACGTGTGCGTGTCGCCCATCCATGGCGCCAAGGGCAACGTGGAGTTTTTCCTGTACGGCACGAGGTTTGCCCCCAGCGAGCGCTCCGATGACGAGTTGCAATCCCAGGTATCGGCTTTGAGCGAGAAAGCTGCAACGCTATGAAGGTCTTTCTGGTTCCCAATTACTACAAGCAAGAGGCGGTCGAGAGCGGCCTGATGCTCGAGCTCTGGCTGACGCGCCAAGGCTACGAGGTCGCTTGGGCTGCCGACCAGCGCTCCAAGATCCAGAGTACGCCCGACGTGGATGGTGCCGACCTTGTCATCACGCTCGGCGGCGACGGCACGCTGCTGCGCGCCGCCCGCATCCTCAACTATCGAGAGATTCCTATTCTGGGTCTTTCCTATGGTCACCTGGGATTTTTGACGGCGGCCAGTCCCGAGGAACGCGACATTTTGCAGGTTGTGAGCGATGCCCTGTCCGGTGAGCTCCACGTGAGCCGTCGCGCTACGATCGCCGCAGACATCGTTTCCGTGCGTGAGGACGGCACGAAGGACGTCGTGCGTTCGTTCGCCCTCAACGACATGGCGCTCACACGTGGGCCCTTGTCCGATATGGTCGAGTTCGACATCACCGTGTCGGGCCACCATATCGATCGCTTGCGCGGCGATGGTGTGGTCGTGTCCACGGCAACCGGCTCCACGGGCTATGCCCTCAGTGCCGGCGGTCCTATCGTGAGCCCGGATTACACGGGCATGGTTTGCGTGCCTATCGCGCCGCATACTATTCAGGCCCGTGCCTTTTTGACCTCGCCGAGCGATGTCGTCGAGATCTTTATGTCCGATGATCGCCCGAGTGTGCCGGCTATTGCCATCGACGGGCAGTTTATTACCTGCGATGGCACCGTCGAGAGCGTGGCCGTACGCCGCGGTCCCGGCGATGTGCTGCTGCTCGACTATGGCCCTGAGAGCTTCTACAACTCGGTAAGCCGCGTATTCTACGGAGTTCGCCATGATCGATGAGCTGCAGGTTTCAAACATTGCGCTCATTCGCGAGGCGACGCTGGTGCCCAGCGCGGGCCTAACTGTCCTGACCGGCGAGACCGGCGCCGGCAAGACAGCACTGCTCTCGGCGCTTAAGCTCATTTTGGGCGAGCGCGCGGATTCTTCGACCGTGCGCGAGGGCGAGGCGCTTGCGAGCGTCGAGGCGCGCTTGTTCGATGGCCCGCACGACACGGAGGGCTTCACCGTGCAGCGCAGCCTTTCTGCCGAGGGCCGCAGCCGCGTCAAGATTGACGGCCGCATCGCCAGCGTGCGCGAGCTTTCCGAGCGCGTCGGCGTGATGATGGATCTGTGCGGCCAGCACGAGCATCAGCGCCTGCTCGATCCGGCGCATCATGTTGCCATGGTCGATGCCTGGGCTGGTCGCTCTGCGCTCGAGGCGCTGGAAAAGTACCGTGCCTGCTTTAGGGCGTCGCGTGCGGCTGCCAAGGAGGTCCGTCGCGTAGAGGAGGCGTCGCGTGCGCAGGGGAGTCGCGTCGAGGAGGCGCGCTTCGCCCTGGAGCGCATCGCCGAGATCGACCCCAAGCCGGGTGAGTATGAGGAGCTCGAGGAGCTGCTGCCGCGCTCGGAGCATGCCGAGGTGCTGGTGGCCACGGCTAACGAAGCCCATGCATCACTTGCTGCCGAAGGGGGAGCGCTCGATGCCGTGAATGGCGCCGTGGCAGAGCTGTCGCGCATGGCAACTGTCGATCGCAAGCTGGGCGACATCGCCGATGCCCTTTCGGATGCCTGTATTTCGCTTGAGGATTGCGCCAACGAGCTGCGTGCTTATCGCGATGGCGTTGCGTTTGACCCTCGCGAGCTCGCTCGCATGCGCGAGCGGTATTCTGACCTCAAGGGCCTGCTGCGTCAGTGGGGTCCCACCATGGACGACGTGTTTGCCATGCGCAATCGCTCGCAAGAGCTGCTGTCCCTGGTCGATGATGGCGATGAACAGATCAAAAAGGCGCGTGAGGCACTTGGGATCGCCGAGCGCGAGTTGTTTGCCGCTGCCAAGGCGCTTAAGCGCGCTCGCAATACGGCCGCCCCGCGCTTCTGTCACGAGGTCGGCCGCCAGATGGCGCGCCTGGAAATGGGCAGCGCCGAACTCGTCTGGGAGTCGCGTGATCTTCCGCGTGCCGAGTGGACGCCGGCGGGCCCTTCGAGCTACGAGCTTCTGTATCGCAGTGGCGCCGGCCTCACACCGCGCCCTCTGCACCGCATCGCCTCGGGCGGCGAGCTCAGCCGCGTTATGCTGGCGAGCAAGGTCGTCCTCGGCAATGCGGACGGCGTCGACACGCTGGTATTTGACGAGGTCGATGCCGGCGTCGGCGGCTCTACGGCTCGTGCTCTTGCTGGTGTGCTGGCCGATCTTGCCGCCACGCATCAGGTCATCGTCGTAACGCACCTGGCACAGGTCGCCGTCATGGCTGACAAACATTACGTGGTCAGTAAAGAGCCCGGCGATGTTCCCCAGACGCACCTGGACGAGGTGACCGGCGATGCCCGTACCGCAGAGATCGCTCGCATGCTGAGCGGCGATCAGTCCGAGGCAAGCCTGGCGCACGCCAGGCAGATGCTGGAAGAAGCGCGCGCTTAGGCCGAGCCGCCACATGCATGTCCGACCCTGCCGCCACGAAACCGGCCCATCTACTACGTTTGATAGGCTATCGGCAAGCACGCCAAGAATTGCAAAAAGAAAACCGCAGGTAGAATGCCTGCGGTTTTTTCTATTTTCGGTATGTGGTTGGGCCATACGGATAAAACGTAGTAGATGGGCCGGTTTCGTGCCGAGCGGCGTTTGTTGGCTCCCCAAATTGTCTACTCCACGACCTTATCCGGTTGGATGAGCTCCTCGTAGTAGCTGATGTGCTCTCGGGCGTCTTCGATTTCGGGCAGCAGGAAGTTGTAGATAACCTCGATGATCATCGTGGCGCTCATCTTGGAGAACGCGAAGTCTCCCGTTGTCAGCAGCGCCTCGTGATTGACGGTATTAAAGGTGTAGTCGGCTAGGCGCGCAAGTGGAGACTTGCTGTCGCTGCTGATGACGACTACGGTAGCACCGCAGTCGCGAGCTGCTTTTGCCATACGATTCAGACGGCGCGACTTGCCAGAGTTCGAGATCAACACGATAACGTCGCCGGGGCGCAACGTGAGCGCAAAGCCGATTGACGTCTCGCTGATGGTGCTTGCCATGCAGCGAAGGCCCAGCTGCGAAAACTTAAACGTCGCGTCGAGCGCGACGGCATTGGTGTTGCCTACGGCCGCAAACTCAATAACGCCCGCATTCTTTAACGCGTGCACAACGGCCGTTAGCGTATCGTGGTCAATCCCGTCGATGGTCGCGTTAAGCTCGCTGACCTTGGCAGCCAAGATATTTTTAAGGCTCTGCTCCATGTTGTCGAGAGAGACCTCGTCGGTCAGGCCCTCGTTGCGCTGGCTCTCCAAGTCGCGCGCCAACGAAAATTGAAAGCTGCGGAAGCTGCCAAAGCCCAGCTTGCGGCAAAAGCGCGAAACCGTCGCCTCGGACGTGGCAGCGGCTCGTGAGAGCTGGGCGGCCGTCAGGCGCGGCGCCTCGGACTGGTGCTCCAATATATAGTCGACAATGCGCTGCTCGGATCCACTATATCCCTGATGAGTGCTAATAAGGGAGAGCGCGCTCTTGCTGCTATCAGTCATGGATGGCTCCTGGTTGGCATGAAAATCGGACTTGTTCTTCAAAGCCATAGTATACGGGCATTTTTCAATTACAAGATACACCTTGCTGTTTCAAGTGTTGATGGTAAACTTTCACCTACCGTTTACGGTTATGAAAGAACCTTTCACCGGAGAATTGGGACATTTTCCTTTCCGCGAAAGCGCTGGGTTGGTATCTTTCAGTTGTGGAAAAGCGCGTAAGGACGCGTGTGTAGGGGAGCGCCTGCGGGCGCAAAACTTAAAAAGGAGGGACACATGGCTAAGTTTGACATCATCGCCGCCACCGGTTGCCCGACCGGTATCGCGCACACCTTCATGGCGAAGGAGGCGCTGGAGAAGGCAGCTGCCGAGCGCGGTCTGACCATTAAGGTCGAGACCCATGGCCAGGTCGGTGTCGAGAACGAGCTCACCAAGAGCGAGATCGCTGGTGCCAAGGCCGTCGTCGTCGCAGCCGATAAGGATGTCCAGGCTGAGCGTTTTGCCGGTAAGCCCATGGTTTCCGTCGGCGTTTCCAAGGCCCTGTCCGTCGAGGCCGCCGGAAAGTTGATCGACCGTGCGCTCGCCGCCAAGGGCGACGACACGGTTGCCGCTGCCGCCGATGTCGAGGACGAGGTCGAGGAGAAAGAGTCCATCGGCCACGTCATCTACAAGCACCTCATGAATGGCGTCAGCCACATGCTGGTCTTCGTCGTCGCCGGTGGTGTTCTGACGGCCGTTTCGTTCCTGTGGGGCATCACATCCTTCGATTCGACTGCTGCCGACTACAACAGCTTTGCCGCTATGCTCAAGATTATCGGCGGCATCGCCATGAACCTCATGGTTCCGGTGCTTTCCGCCTACATCGCCGAGTCCATCGGCAAGCGCCCGGCGCTCGTCCCCGGCTTCGTCGCCGGTATGATTGCCATCCAGGGCCTGCCCGTTAACGCCGAGACCGGTATGATTGACGCCGGTGGCGCCGGCGTGGGCTTCGGTTTCCTGGGCGGCATCGTCGGCGGCTTCCTCGCTGGCTATGTCATCCTGCTGCTCGAGAAGGTCTTTGCCGGTCTGCCCAAGAACCTGGACGGCCTTAAGGCAATCTTTTTGTACCCGCTGTTCTCGACCGCCATCGTCGGTCTGGTCATGCTCGGCATTTCCGGCCCCATGGCTGCCATCAACACCGCCATGATGGACTTCCTCAAGGGCCTGTCTGCCTCTGGCGCCGTTGTCCTGGGTCTTGCCATCGGCTGCATGTGCGCCTTTGACATGGGCGGCCCGGTCAACAAGGCTGCTTACGTCACCGGTACCGCCATGCTCACCGAGGCCCTGGCCGCCGGTGTCGGCACCGAGACCTACAACTTCGGCACCAACTTCATGGCTGCCGTCTCTGCCGCCTGCATCGTTCCGCCGCTGATCACCACCTTCGCCGTCATCGTCGGCAAGAAGTACTTCAGCCAGGAGGACCATGACGCCGGTGTCGTCAACCTCATCCTTGGTTGCACCCACATCACCGAGGGCGCCATTCCGTTTATGACCAAGAACATCTGGCCCGTCATGCCCATCATGATGCTCGGTTCCTCCATCGCTTCGATCCTGACCATTATGTTCAACGTCCACGATCCAGCGCCCCACGGTGGCTTCCTGGTCCTGCCCGTTGTCGAGAACGGTCCGCTGTGGGTCCTCGCGATTCTCATCGGCGCTGTGGTTGGTGGCATCCTGTTCGTCGCCTTCAAGAAGTATGACTTCGAGAAGAACCAGAAGGCCGCTCCTGCAGCCAAGCCGGTTGAGGCCCCCAAGGCCGCTGCTGTCGAGTCCCCTAAGGCCGAGGCTGCCGACTTCGTGAAGGTCGAGAACGTCTTTGTCGCCGAGGACTTCGCTTCTCGTGACGAGGCCCTGAGCTTTGTCTCCAACCAGGCCGTCAAGGCCGGTATCGCCGGCGACGCCGACGCCGTGATGAACGCCTTCCTGGCCCGCGAGGCCGAGGGCACCACGGGCATGATGGAGGGCTTTGCCATCCCGCATGCCAAATCTGACGCCATTACCGAGGCCGCTGTCATCGTCGTCAAGGACGAGTCCGGCGTGACCGGTTGGGACACCATGGACGGCGCTCCCGTCAACGTGGCCATCGCCCTGCTCATCCCGGGCGCTCAGGCTGGCACCACGCACCTCAAGATCCTGTCCAAGGTCGCCGAGGCGCTCATGGACGAGGACTTCCGTGCCACTGTCAAGGGTTCCACCGACGCCGCCGAGATCGCCAAGACGATCAACGCCCGCCTGGTCTAATCCCACGGTACGCGAATACCATCGCCCCCTGTATAAAAGGCGGAGTCCCTCTCCAGGGCCTTCGCCTTTTTCTATCCCTCCCATAAGTTGCGGTGAAATAGGGGCTGTTTAAACGATTCAACCCCAAATTTAGTCCCTATTTCACCGCAACTTATAAAAGGTCATAGAGGGGGCTACCTATCGAGTCTTTGTCGCGAACGGTTCATCAGCCTGAATTCCGTTTGCACGATATTGCTCTGGACCGACCGATTTTCCGCAGCTCGCCCGCCGGGCGGGGCGGTTAAGTTTGTCGCGAGTTCCGCACGCAAAGGAAAG
>UQNB01000080.1 GCA_900542235.1 uncultured Collinsella sp. | reverse complement strand
ATGGAGATGGCGCAGCTGTCGGCCACGGCGCAGCGGGAGGGAGAGGTGTAGAAGATCTGGCTGGTGGTGCAGGTGCCGCGGCCCAGGAAGCGGGCATCCTCGTAGTGCTCGGGGTTGAACTTGGGATCCAGCATCTTCACCAGACCGTTGATCTCGGTGGAGCCGTCAGCGGGATTCTCGTTCAGGTCACGGACGTTGAGGATGACCTCGGCCATCTTGTGGATGGCGTTGTCGCCGCGCTCGGGAGCGGAGCCGTGGCAGGAGGTGCCGTGAACGTCGACGCGGATCTCCATGCGGCCGCGGTGACCGCGATAGATGCCGCCGTCGGTGGGCTCGGTGGAAATGACGAACTCGGGCTTAATGCCGTCCTTGTTGTAGATGTACTGCCAGCACATGCCGTCGCAGTCCTCTTCCTGGACGGTGCCGACGACCATGATCTTGTAGCCCTCGGGGATGAGGCCCATGTCCTTCATCATCTTGGCAGCATAGGTAGCAGAAGCCATGCCGCCCTCCTGGTCAGAGCCGCCGCGGCCGTAGATGATCTCGTCGGTCTCGTAGCCCTCATAGGGATCGGCATCCCAGTTCTCGATGTTGCCGATGCCGACGGTGTCGATATGGGAGTCGATGGCGACGATCTTGTCGCCCTCGCCCATAAAGCCCATAACGTTGCCCAGGCCGTCGACCTTGACCTCGTCATAGCCAAGGCTCTCCATCTCGGCCTTGATGCAAGCGACAACCTCGCCCTCCTCGCAGGACTCAGAGGGGTGGTTAATCATTGCGCGAAGAAAACGCGTCATATCAGCACGATGAGACTCAGCCGCAGCCTTAATGGCATCAAAATCGAGTTCTTTAGTCATAACAGTCAACCTTTCTACAAGGGTTTACCTACAGGTAGATATCTCAGATAGATCACTTGTGCCAAGCAGCGTGAGGTCGAGCACCCGGCAAGCAAGTAAACGTAGGGTGGCGGAGCATATGTTTGCTCCGTCGCGAGTTCCGCACGAGCCGGAGAGCACTTAATGTGCTCTCCGTGCGAGCAGGACTGTCCGAGCAGGGAGTAAAGCCCTCCGGCTGCCTCCGGACAGGTCAGACCCGCTAGCAAGTCGGATACTCGCCCTCCCAGACGATGCGACGGTACTGATCCGGATCGGTGTCGCCCTCGGTGGAGAAGCAGAGCACGGAGCTCGTCTTGTCCAGGCCGATGAGTTCCTTGAGCTCGGCGTACTCGGGATCGAGCATGAGAGTCTCGACCAGACCGGTGGTCACAGCGCCGGACTCGCCAGAGATGACGCGCGGGTCGCCCTTCTCGGGAGCGCCCAGAGTGCGCATGCCGCGAGCGGTGACCCAGTCGGGGCAGGACACGAAGGCGGTGGTGTGGTTGCGCAGGATATCCCAGCCCAGGATGTTGGGCTCGCCGCAGCACAGGCCGGCCATGATGGAGGGCATGTCGCCGTCCACGATGCGCGGATCGCCGTCGCCTGCGGCAGCGCCCTTGTACAGGCAGGCGGCAGGCGCGCACTCGACCACGACGAAGGTGGGCGGGTTATCGGGATACAGGTTGGTGAAGTAGCCCACCACGGCGCCGGCGAGCGAGCCCACGCCAGCCTGGACAAAGACGTGTGTCGGGCGGTTGATGGCCATCTCGCGCAGCTGCTCGGCAGCCTCGGAAGCCATGGTGCCGTAGCCCTCCATGATCCAAGACGGGATCTTCTCGTAGCCCTCCCAGGCGGTGTCCTGAACGATGACGCCGCGCTCGCAGGCATCGGCCTCGGCGGCGGCCATGCGCACGCACTCGTCGTAGTTGACCTCTTCGATGGTCACCGTGGCGCCCTCGGCGGCGATGTTATCGAAGCGGGGCTTGGTGGAACCCTTGGGCATGTGCACGACGGCCTTCTGGCCCAGCTTGTTGGCAGCCCATGCCACGCCGCGGCCATGGTTGCCGTCGGTGGCGGTAAAGAAGGTGGCCTGGCCAAAGTCCTTGGCAAGCTGATCGGAGGTCAGGTAATCGAAGGTGCACTCGGCAACGTCCTTGCCGGTCTCGTCGGCAATGTAGTTGGCCATGGCAAACGAACCGCCCAGAACCTTAAAGGCGTTGAGGCCAAAGCGATAGCTCTCGTCCTTAACGCACAAGTTGGACAGGCCCAGGCGCGCGGCCTGGCCATCCAGGCGGGCAAGCGGAGTGACGGTGTACTGGGGGAACGACTGGTGGAAGGCGCGGGCCTTCTTCACGTGGTCGAGGCTCATGATTCCCAAGTGCTTGTCATCGCTCTTGGGCATCGTGTTGCCCGCCCACTGGATCTTATCGGCCATACGGTGAACTCCTTAAGTCCTCTCTTGCCGGCCCCCGCATACGCGTTTCAGCCCATTCCCATTCATGCGACTGAACTTTTATGTGGATGCCAAACAAAAAGTTTGTTAGCACTGTTCTATCACACTTTTTGATTGGTAAACCTAACAAATTGTTTGTTGCCGTAATCGGTACCTTTTCGCCGCCGAACGGTCACATAGCGCAGCGACGCTTTCGTTATTTGCGAACAAGTGTGGTTTATGGCAAAGTGTGCCCAAACTAATTTTTAGGAAGGCACCCATGACCCCCGCACAGATTGAGTTTTACAAGCGCCTTGCACACGGCCTGGCGCTCCAATTTGGCCCCAACTGCGAAGTCGTCGTCCACGACCTGGAGACCGAGGACGTGGACCACTCCATCGTAGTGATCGAAAATGGCCACGTCAGCGGGCGCAAACTGGGTGACGGCCCCAGCCATATCGTGTTTGAGTCCATGCACGAGGGCACCACCGACGTACACGACCGCGAGCCGTACCTCACTAAAACCACCGATGGCAAGCTGCTCAAGTCCTCGACCATCTTTATCCGCAACGACGAAGGCAAGCCCGTCGGCATTTTGGGCATCAACTTTGACATCACGCTTATGAAGGCTTTTGAGCGTTCGCTCGACGCCTTTACCGGCACCGGCGGCACGGGCTACACCGAGCCCGAGCCCATTACCAAGAACATCGGCGACCTGCTCGAGGACCTGCTGCACGAGTGCGAGCAGTTTGTGGGCAAGCCCGCGGCGCTCATGACCAAAGATGAGCGCATTCGCGCCATTGGCTACCTCGACCGTCGCGGCGCCTTCCTCATTTCCAAGTCGAGCGAGCGCGCCTGCGAGTTCTTTGGCATCTCCAAGTACAGCTTCTATAGCTACCTCAATGAGGCCAAGGCGGCGGCCGACGACAAGTAGGCACTCGCCTGGATTGTCCCTCCCCTTTTGGGCGCGAGTTCTGGAAAGCATGAATCCAAGACCGAGCCGCTTGGGAAGTTCCATATAATCGATGTCATTAGTATTTCGAAAGGGTGGATCAGAATGGCGTTGAGCAAGGCATCATGCACCGGTCGCGGATTGATTCCGGCAATTGGTGGACATGTGCACCGCATGTTCGATGAGGGTGAAGACGACCTGTTTTCGCTGAGCCTTGACGACGTGATGGATGATCGCCCGTGGACCGCCGACGAACTCATGGGCGGCGGGGCTCGCCCGTCAAGCCCCAATCCCGCACTTGCGCCTAAGCCCGCATCTGCGCCGACTCCTGCGCAGCCGCCTGTTTCGACGCCCGCGTCTACGCCCGCACCCATTTCGGCGCCCACACCCGCTCCCCGCCCCGCAAGCGACCCGTCCGAGACGGCGGCATTTCTCGCTGCGGCGACGCGGAGCAAATCGGCCGACAGCACCGTTATGTACAGCGCCCAGCAGTTGCCCGTTCCTGCGGCACGCAAGTCTCCGGTCACAAGGCTCGATGAGCCCGTTGCCCATCAGGTTGCCTACGATTCCTGGGCTGCAGCCGATCTGGATGAGACCTCTACCGGCATGCCGGCGCTCGACGTTCCAGTTAACCCGCTTTTTGCCGCCAACACGAGCGCCGCGGACTATGAGGGCGGTGCGGCATATTCCGATTATTCCGATGGCTATGCTGGCACCGATCGCATCGAGACCGAGGATTATGGCACCGCATCGAGCGATTATCTCAACGATCCGTACGCTGCCACGCCTGCACCGGAATATGGCCCGGAGGCCGCGTCCGCGCCGGCGTATACCAAAAGCACGGGCGAAGAGCGCTTCGCCGATTATTACGCCGAGGAAAAGGCGCTGCGTTTCTCGGAATTTCCGCAGGCAGTCAAGGTTGCCTTTATCGCCATTGTCATTGCCCTGCTCGGCGTCATTGCGTTTGAGGGATTCCGGCTGTTCTCCGGCCCCACCCAAGCGGAGTCGGAGACCCAGCAAAAAGAGGACGATGACGAGTATCTGGACATCAACACCCTCAAGGGCGACCCCAACGACGGGGACGATGAGTAGCGAGGGTTAAGGGAGGGCCGGAAGAGCCGGCGGCATGTTACGGCTCCAAAAGCCCTGACATAAAGATGGGCAGATACAGCACGTCACCATCGCGGTGAAGATTACATTCCGCAAGTACCAGGGCGCGATCGATTCCGTAGCCCTTCGTCGCGAGCGCGTTGTCGAGCGCCGCATGGGACTTAAAGCTCTTGCCCGACTTGACCTCGATGGCAAGGACCTCCCCATCGAGCGTCTCCTCCACAAAATCGAGCTCGCCGACTTTTTTAGACGTAAAGTAGCGCAATCTGAATCCGTGGGCTTTGAGCTCTTGGGCAACGAAGCCCTCAAACGCCGCCCCCATGTTCATGCCAAAGGCGTCTTCCGCCTCCCCATCAAAAACGCCTTGGGCGACCCTTTTGGAATACGACGACATGAGCATTCCGGTGTCCAAGTAAAACAGCTTGAACAGATTTCGTTGCTCCCCCAATAAAAGGGGTGCCACGGGCGCCGTTACGTTATAGACGGGAAGCGCGACACCCGCCTCCGATAGCCAGAGAAAATGATCTGTCACCTGCGAAAAACGTTTGACACCGTTAATCGATGACAGTTTGAATCGCTTGTTTTTGGAGCCGGCCTCGCTGGGAATCAGATCATAGATATCGCGAATAACCAAGCGTAGCTCAGGCGGAGCGTACTTTGCGATGTCATCGCGATACAGGGCGTGAAGATCGCGATGGATGTTTCGAACCTCGTCGACATTGCGCGTCGCCAAGAAGGAATTGACCGCGTCGGGCATGCCCCCCACCACCACATACTGATGGAACAGATTGAGCAAGCGGTCATACAGATAGCCGGGGAGCTCCCCCTCATCCTTTAGACAACCCCTGAGCATGTCAAACGCTCCGGCAGCAACGCCGCTTGCCCAGCAGAACTCCTCAAAGTCGAGTGGGTACATCTGGACCTGCTCGACATACCCCACCGGCAGGGAATCGATGCCCTCGAGCTCAACGCCAAGGAGCGATCCGGTAAGGATGTATCGAAAGTCGCCGCGCTGGACCAGGTATTTGATAAACGTCACTACGTTGGGGCATCGCTGCACCTCGTCGATAATCACAACGGTCTTGTTCGCAACCATCGGCTGCGTTGCAGCAATAGACATGCGCATAAGCAGGTCATCCGCGCTTTTTGCCGCCAAAAACGAATCGCGCACGAACGCGTCGGCGATAAGGTCGAACGTCACGACATTTTCGAACGATTCGCTTGCAAAGACGTTGACCAAATATGACTTTCCTACCTGTCGGGCGCCCTTGACCAAAAGAGCCTTGTTAGGCGACAAGGCAAGCCAAGATTCAAACTGTGCTTTTGCTTTTCTCTGCAGCATAAGCGTACCCCTTATTACGTGCTGTTTTAGCACTAGGATACACTTTTCCGCAATTGGATTATGGTCTATTTGACACTTTTCCGAAGTTTTTAGATGACTATTTCGACACTTTTCCTTACTTTTAAACGGCCTAAATTTGCACTTTTCCGGATTTAGGCCGAATAATTGCCCGCGATTCCGACGCCAACCGGCCAAGAGCACCCTCTCCCACTAGGTGCGCTTTACGGCGAAGATCCACCAACAAATCTGAGGCGATGAAGGCCGGGGGCCTAATCCCCGACCTTCATCTAACACTGCTTTATAAGATCGAGCACCGCGGGAATGTCGCCAGTATTCCGAAGTGCGACATAGGTCGGTAGACCCGGGCCAAATCCGCCCTGCGAGCGCTTGTCCTGACACAGGTCCTCTGGATCCATGAGGTCGTCCACGCTCTTTGCCAGGCCAACGGCAATCCAGCCACCATTGCTGGTCCTGCCTTCTAACACGGCATGCAGTTTTCGCTTGCCCGACCTGAAGCCTACATAGTACTTGGCTATATAGGACTTCCACGAAGGGTTACCACTCAGAACGGACTCCCGCACCTCATCGAAAAGCTTCTGGTTGAGTCCGCCTTCGGCAAAAGTGGGGTGATTCTCCTGCAGAGTCCAGATAGGTGCCTCGTCAGACTCCCCGCGAGAAGGACGGTACTTGTCAACGACGTCTGCCGGAAGGTCGGGATACTTCCATATCTCACACGCCTCTTTCGCAAGCTCGTCCGCACGCTGTTTAATCTCCTGCTCGCCCCATTTTTCATGCGAGGCGATTGACCTGTTAAGGTAGAGCGGGCTGCACTTAAGCCCCACATTAGGAAGATTGAGCTTGTCCGAGAAGGAGCGATTTGAGTACTCCTGGTTGTAACCCGTCAGCGTAAGGTTGCCCAAGTTGTTGCACAGCCTGTCGTGGACATCATCCCAGTTCTCGCCAAGCGATTCCTTCCAGCCGTGCTCATCATCAATCGTCTGGGGCATGATGTGCTCGATCTGGTAATCGTCAGCCGAGATGGGCTCCTTCGGGCGGTGCCAGTTCTCCATGCGCTCCAGGTAATAGCGCTTTTTGGAGAAGCGGTTGTAACAGTCGCGCGTCTTAAACTCCTCGACAAAATGCTCGTCTGTCGGGAAGTACGCAGTCATACCACTGCTGTGGATAAGGAGCATCGCCGTAACGTACTCCTCTATATCGTTCTGTTGCTCAAGGTTGCGATACATGCCTGCAAAGAAATTATTTAGACCCGTGGTAAGCCTGCCGCAAACCGCCCGCCTAAACAGAAACGACTCGATAGTCTCGCAGATGCGAAGGAACGCGTTGCGGTCTAGCCTATTTCCCTCGTAAACCGAGTGGAGCAGCATCAAAAGAGGCCTGATCTGTCTCACATCAAGGCTTACGATTCTGCTGAACACCCGACGTAGGTCAGCGTCCTTTTCTTTGTCTTGGAACAGGCTGGCATACCTTTGCGCATACTCGCGCAACTCCTTGAGCAGACTCTCGGTGTCTCCGTCGTAGTCATCGGTAAAATACCGTTTGAACTCGTAATAAGCCTCATTCTCCTTTGGCTGCCTATTGGGAACCTTGAGCCACAGCCAGTACCAAATGAAGGCGTTAAACTCGCTCTCGCCCCCTTTTCCAAACAGACGCTCAATGGGATGCCAGTAGCCCTCGTAGAGCTTGGTCTGTTCGTCGTTAGGAAGCGACATAAGAACATAGTTGCGTATGAGATCGATGGGCATGAGGGGCTTGCCCTTGGAGTTCATGGACTCAAATATGAGCTGGGCATTATCAACGCCAGCGGTGAGCTTAGTGTCGATGACCTGCACGCGGTTTAGCCCCGCCCAAAGCCTTGCTGGGTCGAATGATTTCCCGTGCATCTTTTCACGGAAGAACGCATGGTTCTCGACAATGCGATCCGATTTCTCATCTGGCACAGGAGACCCAGACACAATGGAGAACAGCGTCTCTTTATCGTCCTGCGAGAGCACCAGCTTGTAGCGCGCCAGACCGTTGTAGTCATCATCGTTAAAGAGGTAGTTCTTCCGCAGCGCTGAGATCTTGAGATCGCCAAGGAAACCGGCCTTGTCGGGGTTGCTCTCCAAATAGTCAGCCAAGGCAGAGATCATCAACGAAAACGTCGTCATGCGCTGCTGTCCGTCAATCAGAAGCACGCGCGAAATGCTCGTGGCAGAGCTCTCGGACTCGGGGATATAGAGCATCGACCCCACGAAGTGCGATACGCCATCACGACCCGCTCGCATGACGTCATCCCAAAGCACCTCGCACTCTTTTACACTCCACGAGTAAACTCGCTGGTACACGGGAATGACGAACTGCATCTTCGCCACGCCCATAAGGTCGAGCAGATTTGCCTCGGTTGCTTTCATTTGCGCTTGCTCCCTTTTCTTGTTTTACGTCACCTACCGTCAGTCCTCCGCTGAACGGAGGGCGCTAAGGACGAGAGTATCGAAGCACAGAAGCAACCATGATGCTCATATCGTTAGATTTTACAACGCTTGTTGCGAACACAATTGAACGTCTAATCGGTTCCGATGTCTCCCCCTATGAGAAGAGGGTAGATGCCAAGGGCCACGTGACGAGCGATAAGTGCATCGCGAACGAAATGCCGTTTGAGGAACTGCCCGAGGGGTGGTGCTGGACGAGGCTATCGAACGTCGCCTCTATCCAGCTGGGCAAGATGCTTGACAAACAGAAAAACCAAGGTGATCTCGCGCCATACCTTGGAAATGCCAATGTTCAATGGGGCAGATTCGACCTCGCCAATGTGAAGACCATGCCCATGGACGAAATGGATCGTGCTAAGTATGCGCTCTCTGATGGTGACCTAATCGTCTGCGAAGGCGGCGTACCGGGGAGATGCGCAATCTGGACATCGAACGAGACGATGCATTATCAAAAGGCGCTTCACAGGATTCGCTGCAGCAAAAGGCTGCTGCTCAATACTTACTGCGAGCTGTATATTTGCTTTATAGTGCAATCGCACGTATGGGATAGTTGCTTTACCGGAACCACAATCAAGCACCTTCCCGCGCAAACGTTGTCGAGCTGGCTTCTCCCCCTCCCGCCCCTCGCCGAGCAGCGCCGCATCGTCGGGCGCGTCGGCGAGCTCATGCCCCTGGTCGAGGAGTACGGAGAACTCGAGGTCGCCCGCGAGGC
>UQNB01000079.1 GCA_900542235.1 uncultured Collinsella sp. | reverse complement strand
CGGCGGCGCGGGCATCTGCACCGGCACCCTCCGCCTCCGCATCGCCGCGGACAAGCCTGCCCTCGGCATCCAGTGAAGCGTTGGCCTCAAACGCCTGCTCGCCAAAGGAAAAGTCCGCGAGCGAAATGAGCTCGTAGTCGCCCGGCTGGGAGTTGTCGAACGCCAGGCGGTCGGCATCGAGCTGCGGCATGTCCAGAGCGTCGGTCGGCAAAATACGGCGCAGCACGTCGTAGGTCAGATCGGTCTCAACGTCGAAGGTCGGCGCCGCCACCTTGCCACGGCTCACGCCGGCATCCATCGCCAAGATCACCAGCTCGCGCGCACGCGTCATGGCGACGTAGAGCAAGCGGGCCCGCTCCTCGAGCGAGAGCCGCAGGTCATCGTTGCGCAGGCGAACGAATGCCTCGGCGGGAGAACCTGTCGCGCAGACATCCTCCATGAGCTCCGGCGGCAGCCACAGCGACGTGCCCTTGCCCTTAAACGCATGCTCAAACTGCTTTTTGACGTCGTCGCCCTTTACGAACGTGCCGTCCGCGAGCTTAACGCCGTCGAAGCGTGCCGGTAGTGCCACAACCTGCGCACCGCCATCGACGCGACCCATCTGTGCCGCACCCGAGGACTTGCGCACGCCAAAGCACTCCGCAACCGCCACGACCGGATATTCCAGACCCTTGGATGCATGTACGGTCATGATGCGTACCGCGCCATCGCCCTCCTCGTTGAGGGCACCCGGAGCTTCCTTGCCCGCCAAGAAGCGGTCGAAGGACAGCGCGATGGAGCGCGGCGAGTTGCCGAACTCGGCCTCCGCCTCGGCCACGGCGTCGAGCGCCTTGAGCACGTTGGCGGCAATGGCCTTGCCCTCGGGGCCGCGCTGCGCCAGACGCACGAACCAGCCCGAAGCGTTGACCACGTCGCGCGCGATCGCCGCGAACGAATCACGTCCCACGCGGCGCAGCGCATAGCGCAGCACCTCGCGGGCGCGCGTCACGAGCGGCAAGCCCTGCAAGCCGGGCACATCGAAATCGCTCATGATGCCCGCATCGATGTTGCGGCGCGACGTCTCCCCCGTCTGCTCGTCCAGCTTGGTCGCCAGCGCCAAGAATTCCTGAGCGCCGAGCGCAAACATCGGTGAGGCCAGCAGCGGCATAAGACCCTGCGCCGTATCGGCCGGGTTAGCAAGCGCGCACACCAGGGCACGCACCGTTTGGACCTCGGCAGCCTGGGCAAAGACCGAGCCGCCTGCGATCACGCAGTCGAGCCCCTGGTCGCGGAAGGCCTGGGCGTAGACGTCGGCGTTGGTCATGCGGCCCAGTAGCAGCACCATGCCGCCCTGGGGCTGGCCCGCTTTAACGAGCGCTTGGAACCGCTCCGCAATCGCACGAGCTTTCGCCTGCGTTCGTTCCTGGGTGCTGCCGCCGGCAACGAGCAGCGCCTGGCGGCGCGAAGCCTCTGCCTTGAGCTTGTCCTCGCGATCGTCACTCGGCTCAAGATCCAAGAACCCCTGCATCAAACCACCGGTATCGCCGTCAAAGACGCGTGCCACATAGCGCAGCACCTCGTCGTGGCTGCGGAAGTTGCGCACGAGCTTGACGAGCTCGCCGGCAGGGGCATCGGATGCGACGGAGGTCTCGGGCGCAGCAGAAGAGCCCACCTTGCGCTCCTGGCGACGGAACACCTCGACCTCGGCGCCACGGAAGCGGTAGATCGACTGCTGCGCATCGCCCACGGTGCACAGCGCGCGCTCCCCCGCGCCCGTCAGATAGCGAATCAAATCGACCTGCATCTGATCGGTATCCTGGAACTCATCGATCATGACCATCTTAAAGCGGCCCTCATAGGCGGCTCGAATAGCCGGGTAGTCGCGCAGCGCCTCGTACGCCGTGCGCAGCAGGTCATTGTTATCGAGCGCGGACTGGTCGGCCTTGAGCGCACGGTACTCCGCCTCTACGGCACGGGCAAGCCCCACCAGCGCATCGAGCGCCGGGCCGCCGCAGGCAAGCACGATATTGATAAACGCATCGGCGGCCTCGGCCTTGAGCAGTTCGACCTGCTCCTTGGGGAACGCCTTGCTCGCCCGCGGCATGGCGCACGACATCATGAGTCGCGCCGCATCGGCCATGGTCTTGCCGCTCGCCTCGAACGCGTCGATGGCATCGAGCGCCGCCTGCGCCTTCTCGGTCGCGGCCTTGCTTGCGCCCAGCGCCGCACGATAGGCATCGGCGAGTGCCGAGGTATCGGCCTGGCCGCGCGCCACGCGCACGTCGTCCATACCGCCCGGCAACTGGCTCGACAGCTCCAGCAGCTCGCGCACCAGGCCTTTGACGGTGGTACCGGCGCCAAACGTTCCGCCCTCGCCCGCCATGGGATACCAAGCGTAGAGGGCCTTGAGCGAAGCGGCGAGCTCGGGGGCGGCATCGGGCGCCGTCGCGCGGGCCAGCACATGCTCAACAGCCTGGTCCATAAGTTCGTCGGTATCGGTGAGCACCGTGAACTCAGGATCGATGCCCAGCTCCAACGCGTGTGCGCGCAGGATGCGCGAGCACATGCCGTGAATGGTCGAGATCCAAGCGTCATCGACCGTCAGGGCTTCTTCGTCCATACCCTCTTCGATAAGCGCACGGCGCACGCGGTCGCGAATCTCGGCCGCGGCGTCTTTGGTAAAGGTGATGGCGAGCACCTGGTCCAGATGCTCAACGAACGGACCGGATTCGGGCGAGAGCGCGTAGACGATGCGACGCGTGAGGGTAAAGGTCTTGCCCGAACCGGCGCCCGCCGAGACAAACAGCGGACGGTCGAGCGTCTTGACGATCTGCAGCTGTTGCGGCATCAAGGTCGAAAGATCCATGGTCTACACGTCCCTCCTTACAAACGTTCCTTCGTGGTTATAAGAGCAGCGGGCATGCGCGGCCTGCGTCGACGCCGGGTCGACAGCAGCGACGTTGCCAGCCTCGAGTTCGCGCAAGCGCTCGGCGATGCCGGCCTCCACGCGGTCGAGCAGGGCATCGAAGTCCATGTTGCCGCCCTCGCCGGGAAAACCCTTCTTAAGCCCCGGGATGCGGCCGTCACCACGCTCCTCCTCGAGCAGCTCGGCACTCGCGGCGCCTCGCAGCGCCGGTTTGCCGCCCTTGGTCGAAAAGTAGAGCGCCGCGCGGGTGTCCAAATCCAGCGCCCGGCGCATGGCCTGCGCGTAGATGAGCGTTTGGGTATGTGGCGGCAACCAGCGCGGATCGTCGATGGGCGCCGTGCCCGATTCCTCGTCGCGCATCGTAGGGTCGGCGAGCTTAAACTCCTCAACGCCCGCGCGATGCTTGTAGTCGATCACCACGGCACGATTCTCGGCGTCCACGTCCACGCGGTCGATGCGCCCGCCAAGCGGCCAACCAGCATACTCGACCTTAAGCTCATTAAAGGCGAACTCAAGGTAGCGCGGGACAAAGGGGGCAAGCGCCTCGGACTCGTAGGCAAGCACGCCCTCCAGCTGGGGCAAAATCTCGGCCACCTGGCGCTCCTCCACCGGGGAGAGCGGCACCAGCGGGCCCTCGGTACCGCGCTTGCCTGTATGCTCGGCCAAGGTCTCGTCAAAGACCTCGCGCAGCAGTTCCTGAGCACGCGGCAGGTTCTCGGGCGTCACGCGCTCCATGCCCTCTTGGGGCAGACGGGCGTGCAGATGCTCCAGCACGTCGTGGACAAAGTTGCCCTTCTCCATATTGCCAAAGCCCGCGTCGATGGACTGGGGCTTGACGCGATACGACACGAACCAGCACAGCGGGCAGGTGGAATAGGCCTCGATCTGCGAGGCGGACGTCAGACGCGGCACGAGCGGCGCGCCCTCACCCTCGCCGTCACGACGGCGCAGGACCAGATACGGAATGGCTTCATCGCTCAGATGCTGAGGAGCTTCGCAGGTCACGCGCTCGCACTTGAGACCTTCGCCTGCCGCGGGATCGAAGTCCCTTACGATATCGCCCTCACCCACGCAATTCGCCTTGTCGGCGCCTGCGGCCTTAGCAGTGTCAGCGGCCTTGGCGTCGTCAGCTACCTTAGCAGCTTCAGCGGCCTCGGCATGCGCCCGCAGCTCGGTCCATACGGCTGCCGGGTAGCACTCGCGTGCCTGGCGATCGTGCGTCACGCGGGCGAGCGCGACCGGACCGCTCGCCGCCTGCATTGCACGGCCAAAGCGCACGCGCAGCAGGGCGGCGGGCTCCAAAGACACGCCGTCGCGGCGCAGCGCGGCCGTCAGCGTGGCCAGCGGACCCTCTTCGTGCGAAAGCGGATAGCTGTCCAGGTCGACATCGGCAAACAGCACGGCATCGTAGCTGCCGGGGCGCAGAACCGCCGCATCGGCAAGCGAAGCAAAGCGAACCTGGGCACGCGGCGCGCGGTCTACCTCGTAGGTCTCGTAATCGTATGCAGTGCTGCGCTTGTCCACCTTGGTTCGAACGCCATCGAGAACCGGTACGGTCGCGGCCTGTGACACGTCGAGCGCGCGAGCATCATTCATAAGGATGTCGATGACATGGCGCAGCAGGGCCACCTCCGCCTGGCGACGGGCTTGGCCATCCAAGCTGCCCAGCGAGCGATCGGGCAACGCCTCGGCAACGGCAAGCATGGCCTTGAGCGCCGTCACGGGCTTGTCACGCCATAGCGCCTGGAACACGTCCGAGACCACACACGGCACATTCTTAAACCAGTTTTCGTCGCTCGCCGCCTTGCGCGCGCCCCTCACCTGGCCCTGAACGCTCTGCAGCAGGCTCTTAACGCCCGCGGTAGTCTTGCTGCGCGAGAGACGCATATTCTTATCGAAGGTACGGGCATTGACGGCATCAGCGCCCGAAAGCGGACTGTAGATCCAGTCGGTAAGCTCCGGCGCGGGCCACCACTCGGTCTTTGACGCCATGCCCTCATCGGCGGCTTTCATACGCTCGATCAGGTTGGCGAGCGCCGTAAACTGCCTGCCTGCGATGGACTGGGAAAACGCCGTGAACTCAGTCGTCTCGGCTGCAATGTGACGCGCCGCCAAACGGGCAGCGAGTTCGCCGAACAGCTGGGGCGTCCGGGCGGACACCACGAGCACGCGCACGGGATCGGCAGGTGCGAAGGCGGCATCGTTGACCTTGGACTCCTCGTGCGCTTTCACCATCTTATCGATGACGTCCGCATAGACACGGGCACGGGCATGGGGCCCGGCGACTTCCACAAAGGCAGGACGTGCGACGGACTTTGGAGCAGTCGCCGGAGCGCCGGCATCCTCGTCCAGCGGTGCAACCTCAAACAGCACACCGCGGACATCAAATGCCGCGGCAAGCTCCTCGCGCATCGCCGCTTGCTCGCGGGCAAGCAGCACGACAACCTCTCCCCCGTTGTTTGCCACGGCGGACAGCAGCTCGAGCAGGCTATACGTAAATGACGTGACGCCGCGCACGCAAACGGCGCGGGCGCACCCCGGCAGGTTGTCGGCCAAAGCGCCGGCCATAATGTCAGCCGCCTCGCAGGGCTCGACCATATCTCGACGGTCCAAACCGCGCGCATAGGCGCACAAAAGTTCAAACACGCGAGCCTCGGCGTCGCTTTTGGGCTTGGGCTTGCAAACGTTGTCGCAGCAACGCTCGGTGCCTGTCCCTGCCACACCCGGCAGCACATCGCGAGCCATACGCGCGAGCATACGCACCGTGCCCTGGCTGCGCGAAAGCGGCTGCAGGTCGGCGTCGTCGAGGCGCGCTACCATGTCCGAAAACAGCATCTGGCGCTGCAGGTTGTCGACGAAACCGCGCCCGTCGCCCAAAAGCTCCCAAAGCGAGCGAAGCCACGATGTAGGCGTCTTGTAGTCAATACCCAGCGAAACGCCGGCTTCCGCCGCATCATGACGGCACAGGTCGAGCTCGGCAAACGTTGGCGCCAGCAGCACGGCACGCCCGTGGCGGGCAATAAGGTCGGCAAGCAGCGCCGCCTCGGCATCGCTCAAATCCGCGCCGGCGTTGGTGGTATAGATTCGAACAGGCATGGTCCTCCACTCAAACCGTTCGCAATATTCAATGCTTCCATCCTACCCGCCCGCGCGGACAGATTTGCCCCACGCCAACAGATTTGACCCCTTGGAGACAGAGGAAAATGGATCACCGAGGAGGTCAGTCTAACCCAGTGATCCGTTTTCCTCCGTCCCCAAAGGATCAAAAAACCGCCCCCGAAGGGACGGTTCTGCGCAATTCGTTTGTTGCCGCTGGCCTACTCGCCATCCTCCAGCTTGATGAGGATCTTGCGATAGCCGCCGTACTCGCCGTTGAGTGCCTTGGACACGCGGCTCACCGTAGTGGACGAAGCGCCGGTGCGGGCCTGAACCTCAACATAAGGCTCGCCCTCATCCAGATAACGCGCAACCTGCAGACGTTGCGAAAGATCGCAGATCTCGCGCGGCGTGCAGATATCGGTCAAAAACGCCTGGATATCCTTCTCGTCATCCAAAAGACTAAATGCGTGGACCAGCTGCTTGACATCAGGCTTGTCAAACATGTTCTCGATATTCATCGATCACCGCCAAACCCGCCATAAGGCATCGAAGTTGATACTGACATCGGGCATCGTTCGCCCGTTCTATGCAATAGGGCAACGCCTGTGGCTTTTGCCCGTAGCAGTGTAGCACACCACCAAACTAAAGCGACAAGACTCTCTGCCAGCGGCGCGTTTTTCAGGACGAACGCCGTTTTGAAACCGAATGCGCACGTAAGCTCCACGAATATCTGAGACAATGGGCGGCCGAACAAGGCGGCACACCCGAGCGGCCGTCCAAGCCGCCGCAGCAAACCGCTTCACGCGACACCGACGCACCCTGCGCAAGAAAGGATTCACACCATGCGCTTTATGCTTAACTGGCTCTTTACCTCGATCGCCATCGCGATTGCCACGTTCCTCGTCCCCGGCATCCAGCCCTTCGGTTTTGCCGAGGCCTGGGTCTGTTTCGCCTTCGTGGGACTGTTCCTGAACATCGTCGATTCGCTCGTCAAGCCGTTTCTGACGGTTATCTCGCTGCCGCTCACGATCATTACGCTGGGTATTTTTCAGCTCGTAGTCAACAGCTTTATGCTCGAGCTGGCCAGCTATCTGTCGGTCAATCTGCTGGGCGCGGGTATCTCCATCGCCAGCTTTGGATCGGCCTTTATGGGCAGCATCCTGGTGTCCATCATGCGCAGCATCCTCGACAGCATCGCCGAGGGCTAAAACGGCCATTCCGGCCGCGCCCGTCTCAACAGCCCAAAACGAAGGCCGCCCATCACAAAAATGGGCGGCCTTCTTATTTGCCAAGTCTCAAAGGGCGAGAGAATCTGCCATTTCCACCCCGTCCCCAAATGGCAGGTGGGCTAGATCACGTAGTCGTAGCCTTCGTTGGGAGCGACAAGTTGATCGAGCGTCACACCGTCGAGGTAGTCGTTGATAAGCTTGTCCAGGTTCTTCCACACGTCGAGCGTGGGGCACTCGTCAGAGCGCGAACAACCCTTGCAGTCGCCATCCAGGCAGGCGACCGGCGCCAGGCTGCCCTCGGTCAGGCGCAAGATCTCGCCCACCGTGTACTGCTCGGGCGGGCGCGTGAGCACATAGCCGCCGCCCTTGCCGCGCATGCCCGAGAGCATGTTGGCGCGCACGAGCGTAGCCAGAATATTCTCGAGGTACTTCTCCGAAATACCCTGACGCGCCGCAATCTCTTTAAGCGGGATACGGCCTGTCGCCTGGTGCTCGGCCAGGTCGACCATAACGCGCAGGGCATATCTGCCCTTTGTGGAAACCAACATATATATAGCTGCCTTTCGGTCTTTTAATTCGTAGAAATTCTAGCCGAAAAATTGGTTTTGAAAATACCTATTCCCGTCAAGATGGTTAATCGACTCGTAATAATCTTCTATTTCCTATTGCGTTACTAGGCTTTACTGTCTACTATGCTTGCCAACAGCAAAACGAACAACCTATAAGGTTTGTGGGTTTCGCTGTCACACACACCGTAAAACCACACGGTATCCAGTCATTTGAACACTTTGGAGGTTCACCATGAGCAATGTTTACACGTCCATCGATCAGCTTATCGGCCACACCCCGCTTCTGGAGCTCACCCACTTCGAGGCCGACGAGGACCTCAAGGCCCGTGTGCTCGTCAAATTGGAATACTTCAACCCCGCCGGGTCAGTTAAAGACCGCGTCGCCAAGAACATGATTGACGAGGCCGAGAAGGCCGGCAAGCTCGTGCGCGGCGGCGACTACACCATCATCGAGCCCACGAGCGGCAACACCGGCGTCGGCATCGCCTCGGTGGCAGCGGCCCGCGGCTACAAGGTGATCATCACCATGCCCGAGACCATGTCCGTCGAGCGCCGCAAGCTTATGCAGGCATACGGCGCACAGCTCGTGCTCACCGACGGCTCCAAGGGTATGAAGGGCGCTATCGCCAAGGCCGAGGAGCTGCAGAAGGAGACCCCCAACAGCATACTCGCCGGCCAGTTTGTGAACCCCGCCAACCCCGCCATCCACAAGGCCACGACCGGCCCCGAGATCTGGGATGACACCGACGGCAAGGTTGATATCTTCGTCGCCGGCGTTGGCACCGGTGGTACCGTGACCGGCGTGGGCGAGTTCCTCAAGGAGCAGAACCCCCAGATTCAGGTTGTCGCCGTCGAGCCCGCCACCTCCCCGGTGCTCTCTAAAGGCCAGGCCGGCCCGCACAAAATCCAGGGTATCGGCGCCGGCTTTGTGCCCGACGTCCTCGACACCCAGGTCTATGACGAGATCATCCCCGTCGAGAACGACGACGCCTTTGCCACCGGCCGCGCCGTGGGCCACAAGGAGGGCGTGCTCGTGGGCATTTCGTCCGGCGCCGCCGTGTGGGCCGCATTGCAGCTGGCCAAGCGTCCCGAGAACGAGGGCAAGACCATCGTGGCGCTGCTCGCCGACACCGGTGAGCGTTACCTGTCCACGGCGCTCTTCCAGGACTAGAGCTTCTCGTTCTTAGAACGAGTCCAAGGCACGCCGGTCTCCCCTCTCTTCTGGCAGGGTTGATTTCCGATCTCAGCCGAACACATTGAGCAGATAGGCCGTTCCCGCAGCT
>UQNB01000078.1 GCA_900542235.1 uncultured Collinsella sp. | reverse complement strand
TTTCGCAGCGAGCTGTGGCGCAGGCCGCCCACACATATCGTTCCACGCGCAGTTTCGCAGCGAGCGAAGCGAAGCGAGAATGTTTGAGCATGGAATGATATGTGTGGGCGGCCTGCGCCACAGCGGACTTTAAGACGCTAGCGGATATGCGCTGGTTTTTCGCCCCAGTAGAAGCGGCAGAAGGCTCGTTTGCGCTTTTGGGGCTTGCCTGCAAGTTCCATGGTTGCGATGGCGATATCCTCGGCTGCGCGTGGACGGCGCAGCACTTCGCCGTTAATGAGTAGTGCCTTGAGCGATTCGGGATGATCGTGGAGATGGCGCAGTGTCACGATGAGCTCGCGTGCGGTCGTGACATGCATGCTGGCGCCCATGCCGGTGAGCATGGTGGTGTTGGCCTTTTCCTGGCCATATGACTTGCCCAGCAGAATCATAGGCAGGTGTGCGCACAGGCATTCGGTAACAGTGAGTCC
Source organism: uncultured Collinsella sp. (assembly GCA_900542235.1). Lineage (GTDB taxonomy): Bacteria > Actinomycetota > Coriobacteriia > Coriobacteriales > Coriobacteriaceae > Collinsella. Next base: position 8,698 of record UQNB01000078.1, on the reverse strand, counting down.
GCCAGATTTGAGGATTGCCAGGTCACAGCCGTGCATAAGCGCTGCCATGTCATCGACGTAGTCAAGAACCGTGACGTCCTCGAGTTTCATGGCATCGAAAAGCGTTTTGAGACGGGTGGCATATTCGGCATCCTTGCCCGGCAAAAAGACAAAGTGCATGTCCTCGAAGCTGCGCAGGAAGGGGAGGGTGCGGTCCATCTCCGCGCGAAAGCGAACGTACGGTTGAGGCAAACTGGCGCCGGCCATCACCAGCACAACGAGCTTGTCTGTGGGGAGATTGAACTTCTCGAGTTCTTCCTCGCGGTTGTAGTCCGTATCAAACCCGGCGCGAATGGGGATGCCCGTAATGCGGATCTTGGTCTCGGGAACCTTACGGGGACGGAGTGTCTCGGCCATAAACTCGTTTGCCACACAGAATAGGTCGGTGTCCTTATGGGGCCACCAGCCCTCGACCTCGTAATCGGTCGGTACGCAAATGACGGGATAGTCGATGCTCGTAATGACGCGCGCGCCGACGGCGACGTTGGCTGCCGTGATATGTGTGGCGACCACGGCAATGGGCCTGCGAGTTCGAACGTATTCGTTAAATGCGGGGAACATGATGCGCGACCATGCCGTGCCACCGCCCCAAAGCAGGTGTCCGGTAAGGGTATAACGCCAGGTCAAGTCATAAATTGGGCGCGTGGCGCCGGTAAACGAGGCGGCCGTTTTGTTGCCGTCGAATTTTATGCGTCCAAAATCAAGGATATCGAGCACTTCAATCTCAACATCCTCGGGGATGCCATTGGTGCCGCGGATGTGGTCGAATGCCTGCGCAATCGCATTTGCGGCGGCCTTGTGGCCCGAGCCGACCGAGGCGTGCACGATAGTCACGAGAGGTTTTTGCTGAGCCAAGAGCGTGGTTTGTCCCGATTGGGGAGTGCTGTGCGTGAGCAGGGGAGCGTCATCGCTCGTCTGCGTCTGATCCATCGATATCTCCCCTTCATCTTTGTTTCACAGAGAATCATTGTAGTGCATGAGTGTCACGTTCGCATAAATTTGGGTATGAGCGCAAAGAACGCCAATCTTTCGACAGGAGGTCTCTTCATGACTACTCATCAGCCGATCGATGTTGCTATTATCGGCGGCGGCCCCGCGGGCTATGCCGCAGCCATTTATGCGGCGCGTGCCAATCTCACGACGACTGTGATCGAACAGGGCATGTCGGGAGGACAGATCGCCACAACCAATGAGGTCGAGAACTATCCGGGCATTCCGCTCTTGAGCGGTGCCGAGCTTGGCGAGCGTTTTCAGCAACATGCAGAGGGCCTGGGAGCGCAGGTTACATGGAGCATGGTGACGGGTATCGATTACGATGCGGATGCGGCGCTGTTTACGGTGCATCATGATACGGGCGATACGTTGGCCTCGAGTGTTATCGCTTGCATGGGTGCCACGCCGCGATTTGCGGGTTTTGTTGGCGAGGATACGTATCGCGGTCGCGGCGTTTCGTATTGCGCGACGTGCGACGGCATGTTCTTTCGCGGCAAGCAGGTTTTTGTCATCGGCGGCGGCAATGCTGCCTGCGAGGAAGCCCTGTTCTTGTCGGAAATCGCCAGCAACGTGACCATCGTCTTGCGCCGCGATCAGTTCCGTGCCCCCGATGGCGTGGTTCAAAAGGTGCTCGCAAAAGATACTATTTCAGTTAGGTACCAAACTAGTATTGTGGAACTATCAGGCGAGACCATGCCCACGACTATCACGTTTAAGGACAACGCTACCGGTGGCACCTATTCCGAGTCCTTCGATCCTGGTTCGTTTGGCATATTTGTCTTTGCTGGCACGCAGCCCCATACCGAGCTTGTAGAGCATCTGGTGGATCTGGCGCCCGACGGCGGTATTGTGACCGACGAATCGATGGCCACCCGCACGCCTGGCTTATTTGCTGCCGGCGATATCCGTTCCAAGCGTTTACGCCAAGTTGTGACCGCCGTTTCGGACGGAGCCATAGCGGCTACCAGAGCATACGCTTTCCTACACGGATAAGTACGATAATATATCTTATGTAAGGTTGCTATCTTTAAACATAGTGGTTGGACAGTGCATCAATGTGCCGTCCAACCACTTTTACTTTGCGGCTATGTAGTATGCAAAACTATATAACCTAGAATACAATATAGAAAACGAACGGGGGCCTCTTATGAACCATGCTAAACATGTTATCCCGATGTCCGATACGTCGGTCAGCATTAAGCCTGAGGATATTCAGCCGACGGTTCTGCCGGATGCATTTATTCAGTCCGATATGGTGGGTAAACTCAACGCGTTGAGCCTGCCACGCTATGACCAGCTGCCCAACGTAACGCTCTATCGCGATCAGGTTATTGAATATGTTGCGCTGTGGATGGAGCCGCTTTCGATTTGCGTAGAGCAACCCGTTATCACGCCATCGATGATCAATAACTACGTAAAGGTCGGCCTCGTTCCTGCTCCGGTTAAAAAGCAGTATGGCCGTGAGCAGATTGCGCGTCTCATCGCCATTTGTATCTTTAAGCAGGTGCTGCCCATCGCTGCGGTTCAGGCGCTCTTTAATATTCAGCGCTTGAGCTACGACGCTCCGACGGCTTTCGATTATGTTGTCGATCAGCTCGAGGCATCGATTCGTGCGGCGTTTTCTGTTGAGCAGACTCCCGTGCCCGATACCGCACATCAGGTTACGCGCGAATCGTTGCTCGTGCGCAGTGCGGTATCGTCCTTCGTTTCGAAGGCGTATCTGATGAGCTATCTCAAGTTCAATGGGTTTAATAGCTAACCGAGGTATAAGATGGGCGGGATAAAGAGCCAATGGCTCCTTATCCCGCCCATACGTTTGTCTAGTTGGATATTATCGGCCCGACGCCACGCCCATACCGTAGCCGATAATGAGGCCGTGCATCTCGGCATAGTATGAATCTAGCCCGTTACAGGGCATGATAATCGTCTTGGAGCCGGGCCAATGCTCCACAATGCGGCTGGCAAGTGCTTGGGCGCCCGCCTCATTCTCGACATGGTCGATAACGACCTCGCCGCCGGTAAAGCCTTCGGCCTCCATGGTGTCGACAATCTTGATGAGCATCTTCTTTTCGCCGCGGGTGTGCCCAACGAGTTCAATTTTGCCCGCTTCGCTCGCCGTGCCCAAAATGCGGATATTGAGCTTGTTAGCAATAACGCCGGCCGCCTTAGGGATACGTCCGGCCTTCGCAAGGTATTCGTAGTTGCACAAACTAAAGAGGATCTTGCTGTTCTGCTCCAAGCTATCGAAGTAAGCGCAGGCGTCCTCAAAGGAGGCATCCGGGTTGCTCGTAAGATAGCGGTCGAACAGCAAGAAGATCAGATCCATTTTGCCACCTGCGGCTCGCGAGTTAACCAAATGAATCTGACTTTTGGGCTCTTCGGCAAGCACCATGTCACGCGCGGTGGCCGCGGCATTGTAGCTTCCCGAGACGCCCTCGGAGATGGGCATGCAAATCGTCTTGTCAGCGAGCTTAAAGAGCTCAGCCCACTCCCCTACGCTTGGGCAGGCGCTCGATGATGCGCCGGCTTCCGATTGAATGGCAACATTAAGCTCGTGAACATCGAGCGAGAGGTCGTCAACGAATTCACGCTCCCCCACTCGGATCTTAAGGGGTGCAAATGCAAAGGTGGTATGAGGTGCGGTTGGTTGCCAATCGCGAAGATTGCAGCTCGAATCGGAGATAAGTGCCCAGCTCATTGAGGGTCCTTTCTAATTGTTCCCCAACAATTATAGCCATCTTTTTGATTGATTGGATGGCTATCTAGTTTTGAATACTAGATAGCCATCCTGATTTTATGGCAAACGGTAGGGGTAAAAAGAATGGGCCTCGTGACTCAAGATCGCGAGGCCCATGTTCGTTCGCTGTAGTAATAAATTAGTAGCGTACGAAGATGTAGTTGTTGTTCATACCGGCTGCGACGGAGCTGATGATAACGCCCGTTTTGTAGTCGGAAGCATGGATCATCTGGCCATTACCGATATAGATGCCGGTATGGTAGGAGTTAACCACAACATCGCCGGGTTGCGGATCGGACACACGGGTCCAACCCATGAAAGTGCCGGTGGTGCCCAGACGGCAGTAGCGGCCCGTGAGGCAATAGCTTACAAAGCCGGAGCAGTCAAAGCTGTTCGGTCCAATGCCGCCCCAAGAATAAGCGCAACCCAGCTTGCTATAAGCGCGAGAAACAACGGTACCGCCGTCAACGGACTGGCTCGGTGCGGAAGGCGTCGGAGTCGGAGCGGGCGTCACGGGCTGCGGCGTGGGGGCAGGAGCGGGCGCGGGCGCAGGCGTGTTGCCGCCGCCGTTGTTGGTCGTACCGCCACCATTGTTGGTGTTCTCGGTCGTACCGGCGGTGTCGTTGCTCACCGTGGCCTTTTCGGCGGTGCTGGCATTAATGCCAGCCTGCAGCGCAGCGTTGGCCTCGGCCTCGGCAGCAAGCTCGGCCTGCAGCTGTGAATCCAGGGAGTTCACGACATTCTGGGCCTCAGCCTGCTGGGCATTGAGCTCGTCGACTTTCTTCTGCGTCGCGGCGACGTTCTTCTCCTGCTCGGCCTGCTTATCGGTGAGCTGCTGCTTAAGGTCCTTGACCTCTTGGATGGTCTGGGCCTGCTTGTCGGACACCTTGCCGTAGTAGAACAGACGGTTGAGCATATCGCCCAGATCGTCGACACCCGTCAGGACCTGAAGGAGACTCAGGCCGCCGGTCTTGTACTCACCGGCAACGTAGCTCGAAAGCTTTGCCTGGCCTTCGGCGATCTCTTGCTGCTTTTGCGTAATCTCGCCTGCAGTCTGATCAAGCTCCTGCGTCTGTGCGGAGAGCTCTTCATGAATTTGCTGGGTTTGGGTGCCAATCTGATCGAGCTTGGTACGGGCAGCGGCAAGGTCAGATGCGGTATCGGCGTAGGCCGGAGCCGTGAGGCCCAGACCCAAAACACAAGCGAGGGTTGCCGTAGCAGCGCAGCGTGCCATGTTTCTGTGCGTGTTTGCTGTGCGCATGAAGCTTCCTTTCCAATACTAGGGGTAACGGCTAGTCCACCGTCACCAGGCTAAAGAGCTCAACATTGTCGTCAGACGACGTGAGCCTATCGCGCGGGTTAAGAAACGCAAGCTCAAGGATACAACCGTAGCCCACAAGCTTTGCTCCCATATCTCACACCAGTTTACCTGTTGCCTCGACGGTTCCGCCCGTCGCGACCAAGTCGTCCAGAATCAACACGGTATCTTTAGAGCTGATAGCATCGGCGTGAATCTCGATAGAATCCGTTCCATACTCGAGCTCGTAGCTCTCGCTCACCGTTTTACGCGGCAGTTTACCCGGCTTACGTGCGGGAACAAAGCCGGCGCCCAGGGCGACGGCCACGGGCACGCCCACCATAAAGCCACGAGCCTCGGGGCCGACGACCTTGGTGATTCCCATGCCGGCAAAATGTTCGGCCAGGGCATCAACCATGGCCTTCAGCGCCTCGGGATTGCCAAAGAGCGGCGTGATGTCCTTAAAGACGACTCCGGGCTCGGGATAGTCGGGGATATCGACGATATGAGATTCGAAGTCGTACATGGCATGACCTTTCAGGGATTGCCGGGTTAACGGCGGTTATTTACCCGTGTTAGCAGACGGGTTATGCGAGGGGACGACGACCTTGGACGGTTGCACGAGCGACTCCTCGTGCGCGGCAACCGCGGGGACGCTTGCCCCATCGCTTTTAGCCTTGGTGGATTCGGAACGTGCAATCTCCTCATCGAGGGCATCGATGTCAGCGTCCTCGACCACGGCGTTGAGCGACTCAAAAACGCGGTTCTTGAGCAGCGCAGTGTGCACACCCTCGGTCAGGTCGTGAAGCTTCTTAAACGCACGCTCGAGCTTGGCGTCGCGCTCGTCATCGGAGGTATCCATTCCGAGCATGCTCACGAGCACCTGCTCAAACATCGAGGACTCGCGGTTGGCGGAAGACACGTACTGACGCAGGTTGCGGGGCTCGATATGGAAGCGTGACAGCTCGGAGCAGTAGCGGATGATTGGAAAATCGCGACCATCGACGAGCTCACGATTCTGCGGACTCTTGATGATGCGAATGAGGTCGTTCTCGGCGAGCGAGCGGATAAACGAAATCTCGACGCCCAGCATATCGGGAATGGTCTCAATGGGATGCAGCTTTTGCTTAGTCTCCTTGGGCTCCGTCTTGAGCGGAACATCGGACAGCAAGCCCACCTCGTAAGCGAGCGTTGACAGGTCCGTGGCGTTTTCCAAGCGCTGCTTAATCACGTTGAGCGGCATGTAGCGGGTCTTCTGCAAGTGCAGGATGACCTCCAGGCGATCAACGTCCTCCTTGGAGTACTGACGGTATCCCTTAGGCGTACGATGAGGGGTAATGAGCCCCTCATCTTCTAGAAATCTAATTTTTGAGTTCGAAAGATCGGGGTATGCGCCTCGAAGTAGGTTGACGACTTGGCCGATACTCAGATAGTTGCGTTCGGCCATGCCCTACTCACCGGTTTCGATGCGCTCCGGCGTGCTCTCGTGGTAGATGAGCGTAAACGTACCGATCTGGACGGAAGAACCGTCGTGCAGCGGGGCTGCATTGACGATGGCACCGTCGACCCAGGTGCCATTGAGCGAGCCCAGATCCTCAATACGGGCGCCCAGGCCCTCACGAATAATGCGTGCGTGGCTGCGCGAGACAGTCATGTCGTTGAGGAAGATGCCATTCGCGGGATCGCGGCCGATGGTGGTCACGTCGTCCTCGAGTTCAAAGGCGGCACCAGTCTGCGGACCCTTGACGATGGACAGAACGGGTGCGGTGATACGCACGTTGGCCATGAGGTCGGGAACGGTGACGTCGCTTGAAGGCACGCGGAATACGCAGGTAGCGTCAGCAGTCTTATCATTCTGAGGCATATTGTTAACCATGTTGTCCATGACAACCCCTAACTTATCGCGGACGTGCCGCAAATAATGAACCGTACGTAATCATACCCCAACGAATCAGTCTTCGATTTCAGGGTTCAGAAAGTCGATGTCCTCGTCCTCGGGATGCGCGAGAGCCTGTTTAATGGCCACTCCGCCCTTAATGGAATAGATGACAGCCGTGAGCATGGAGAAGATCACGCCGCCGTACACAAAGAAGATGCCGAGGGGCACCGAGCTTCCGTTGAGGCCCGGGAAGGCCGTAAGGGTTGAAGGTAAAAGATGCAGGCCGTCAATAACGGGGAACCCGAGCAGCATGAGCGAGAAGCCGGTCATGAGCAGTGCAGTGGCAATCTTTCCGGGAAAGACGACATCGATGGGGCGACGGTGATAATGACGCACGATAAGCGTGCCGATGCCCAGATAGATGTCGCGGCCAATAATGAGCACGCAGACCCAGATGGGCAGCTCTCCGCGGACCACCAGCCCAAGTACGCCGGTGAACAGCAGTGCACGGTCGCAGATGGGATCCATGACCTTGCCGAGCCACGAGACCGTCTTGGTCATGCGGGCGATCTGACCGTCCATCCAGTCGGTAGAGGCGGCAACGGCGTAGATAACGATGGCGATGACGCGGTTGTTATCCGTCACAAACAGGTACAGAAATACCAGGGTGAGGATCAGGCGCGTAAAGGTGATGAAATTGGAGATCGTAAAGATCTTATTCGACGGGTAATCGGAAGTGCCGATAAGCTCCTTTTTGATCTTCTTTTTGATGCCCACAGGACTCCCCCGCTGGTTAACGACAAAACTTTCGCTACTATACCCGTTCCGGCGATGTCTATCCAGCGTAAGCATAGAGAGTCCAGACATATGGAGGATGCTACTGGGTTGTGCGGGATTCTGCATTTGTGTACATCAGCCTCCAAATATGACATTTTTCGGCATCTTTGATGGCTGATGTACACGTTTTGATTCGGTGATTACATCGATCGGGAAAGTTGTTGCCTTAAGCAAATTAATCATGATGTGCGGGTCGAGAAGGGTTGGCGCCAAAAGAGCCCAACGGCCGTTACGGCTTCGTTAGAAACGCGCCTCACCATGGATGGTGAACCCGAAAGGTAAGGCGCGCGGGCACGGTGGCTCGGCCCGCGCGCCCGGAAGAGAAAGGATAAACCCATGGGTTACATGCTCGAGACGCGCGGGCTCACCAAGCGCTTCGGCCGCGGCGACCAGGCGCAGGACGCCGTGGCCGACGTGAGCCTTCATATCCGCGAGGGCGAGGTGTACGGGCTGCTCGGTCCCAACGGCGCCGGCAAGTCGACAACGCTCAAGATGATCTGTGGGATGCTGCGGCCGACGGCCGGGGAGATCCTCTTTGCCGGGCACGCCTGGCGCCGCGAGGACCTCTACGCAATCGGCAGCCTCATCGAGGAGGCGCCGCTCTACCCCAACCTCACCGCGCGCGAGAACCTGCGCGTGCGCACCACGCTGCTGGGCCTTCCCGAGAGCCGCATAGATGAGGTGCTCGCCGCCGTGGACCTCGCGGACACCGGGAAGAAGCGCACCGGGCGCTTCTCGATGGGCATGCGGCAGCGCCTGGGGCTCGCGCTGGCGCTGATCGCCCGGCCACGCCTGCTCGTGCTCGACGAGCCCACCAACGGCCTCGACCCCATCGGCATCGAGGAGCTGCGCGACCAGATCCGCGGCTTCGCGGCGGCGGGGACGACGGGGGATGGCTTCAGGCACAGCGCCATGA
>UQNB01000077.1 GCA_900542235.1 uncultured Collinsella sp. | reverse complement strand
CCGTACATGTTCGGATGAATATGGGAAGTGTTCGGATGAGGTTGCTAATCAAGGATCGGCAACGATACGTATCGTGACGGAGGATACACCTACAATTACACACAGGTTATGAAAGACTTGACCGATTGCTCTGGCGGCAACGTGAAAGTTCTTGAGGATACAGTTGCTGGAATCAAGCCAAGCGGTGCCACGCGTGCCGACTATGGTCTGGAATTGGCCGGGGATATCACTTCTGACCGCGCAGATGCCAAGAAGATCGTTGTGTTCTTTACCGACGGCAAGCCAACGAGTGGCAACACGTTCGACTCTGACGTCGCTAACGATGCTGTGACGGCTGCCAAGAAGATGAAGGACAGCAAGGCAACCATCTATGCCATTGGCATCTTTAGTGGGGCGAATCCTGCTGACGATCCCTCGAAAAAGGGGACGAGCGACGTAAACAAGTTCATGCATGCCGTTTCGAGTAACTACCCCAATGCCACGGCATGGGATACTCATGGCACACGTGCGGAAAACTCCGACTACTATAAGTCGGCGACCAATGCCGAAGAGCTCAAGAAGGTCTTCGACGACATCTCTCAGGCCATCACATCGGAGCCGCCTTATCCGACCGAAATCCATAAGGGATATGACGAGACCAAGTCCGGCTACATCACGTTTACCGATGAGCTGGGCGACTTTATGCAGGTTGACGGATTTACCGAAGTCGTCATCAACGGCACGTCGTTTACCAAGGCGAGCAAGACGGTCAACAAAGAGACCAATACCGACACCTACGAGTTCACCGGCAAGGCAAAAGACCTGTTCATCACCGTGCAACGTGCCGGCGATGACAATCACCAGAAGGGCGATATCGTAACGGTTAACATTCCTGCGTCGTTGATTCCGCTGAGCCACTTTAAGACCGTAGACGGCAAGCTTTCGGTCGACAACGTTAAGCCCATCCAGGTGAAGTATGCCTCGAGCGTGAAGAGTGTTGCGCTCGACAACCTATTTACGCCTGAGAAGGTCACGGGGCTCAAGAACTACATCGAGCATAATACGACTGTCGTTGACGGCACCAAGACCGTGAGCTTCTACGCGAACAAGTGGAGCGGTGGTGCGTTGGGTGATACGGTTGCTACCTTTGAGCCGGCTGACACCAACCGCTACTACTACTTCCAGAAGCAGACTCCCATTTACGCGGATAAGGACTGCACACAGCCTGCAAAGAATTCGCTGACAGATACTGGCACCTATTACTACAAGGATGAGTTTGAGGAGCAGGGCGAGAACGGCGAGGCCAAGCCCGCCACCGCTGTCATCGAGTTTATCGGTGGCGACGCAGCGAAGTTTGACGGCGCTATTGTTGCTGACGAGGGTGGCAACCTTTCGTTTAGCGTGGGAACCGCGCGCCTGGCCTTTATCGACGAGCTCCACACCACCAAGGACAGCGTGGGCGGCAACAACACCGGTACCGCGACCGACGTTCTCAACCCCAAGTGGAACAACGTGTCCGCCAAGGCGACCGCGACGCATGTCAATTCCTACTTGGGCAACAACGGCAAGATCAGCTATAAGTACGACATGACGCCGGCAAAGGTTGACACCAAGGCTAGCTTTGGCCTGACCAAGGTGCTCGAGGGTCGCGAGTGGACGAAAGAGGACAAGTTTGAGTTTGGTCTGACGTCCGAGAACGGTGCCCCGATGCCTGCGGCTACGACTGCAATCGTGCACAAGGCTGACCTGGACCAGGGTAAGGCTGCCATCGACTTCGGCACGATCGAATACACCGAACCTGGCACGTACGTCTACAAGGTCAGCGAGAAGAACGCCGGCCAAACTATCGATGGCATCACTTACAGTGGGAATGTCGCGGAGATTACCGTGACGGTAACGCCCAACAAGAAGGGCGAGCTCAGCGCTGACGTACAGGTGACTTCGGGCGAGACTGAGTTCAAGAACACCTACGCTGCAAATTCCGTCGATTCAAGCGTCACCGACAAGATCAAGGTGACCAAGGTCCTGACCGGACGCGACCTCAAGGCCGGCGAGTTCAGCTTTGAGCTGCGCGAGGGTCTCGGCGAAGACGCGAAGGTTATCGAGACCGTCAAGAATGACGCCAACGGTAACGTTACGTTCAAGGCCATCAAGTACACCGAGATCGGCCAGCACACCTACAAGCTGTATGAGGTTAAGGGCAACGCCGGCGGTATTGACTACGATGACGCGGTCTACACCATCGTGACGACCATCGCCGATAACGGCAAGGGCCAGCTGGTTGCCACGCACGAGCTGAAGGACGCCAAGGACGTCAAGAGCATCGAGTTCAAGAACGCCTACACCACGAATGCTACCGAGGCATCGCTTGCGGGTATCAAGAATCTGCAGGTTGATGACGCTCTGACCCCGGCTGATATCACCGGCAAGTTCACCTTTACCGTGACCGGTGAAGAGGGCGCGCCTATGCCTGCGAGCACGAGCGTGCACAACGACGTCGACGGCAAGGTCGACTTTGGCAAGATTACCTTTACGCTCGACGATCTTAACAGGGCTGTGGGCGAGAAGCCCGAGAAGCGCGAGCACACCTTTACCTACACCGTGGCCGAGTCCGGTGAGGTCGCTGGCGTGACCAACGACGCCAAGCTGTCGCGCGAGGTTTCCTTCACCGTGACCGATGACGGCAAGGGGAATCTGCGCGTATCCCGCAAGCCGGACGGTGATGCGGCCTTCACGTTCACCAATACCTATAACGTGACGCCTGTCGAGACGAGCGTCACCGAACAGATCACCGCGACCAAGGTCCTGACCGGCCGCGACCTCAAGGAGGGCGAGTTCTCCTTCGAGCTCGTCGAGGGCGACAAGGTTGTCGCCACCGGCACTAACGACGCCGAGGGCAACATCACGATGAGCGCCGTGAAGTACACCGAGGCCGGCGAGCACACCTACACGCTGCGCGAGGTCAACGGCGGAACCACCAGCAAGGGCATCACGTACAGCGACACCAAGTACACCATCGAGACCACCATTACCGACAACGGTGACGGTACCCTCAGCGCTACGCACGAGCTGAAGAGCGCCACGCCTGCGACCTTCAAGAACACCTACAGCGTGACCCCGCTCGATGCAGAGCTCGACTTTGACCTGAGCAAGGTCATCAGCGGCCGCGAGTGGACGGATGGGGACGAGTCCAGCTTTACCATTACCGCCCCCGATGGCGCCCCGCTCCCCGATCCTGCGACCGTAACCGTGAGCAAGCGCGATGCGAAGGACGGCATTGCCGCCATCAAGTTCGGCAAGATTCGCTACACGGCCACCGGAACCTACAAGTACGAGATTCGCGAGAACGCGGGCAGCACGGTCGGCATGACGTATGACGCGCATGTCGCAACCGTCGAAGTGACCGTGACCGAGAACGGCGATGGCAGCCTGACCGCCAACGTCACCAAGAAGGAAAACGGACGCTTTACCAACACGTACCGCACTGAGCTTAACTACACCGCTGCCGGCGGTCTGTGGCTCAGCAAGTATCTGGACGGCCGCCCCATGACCGAGGGTCAGTTCACCTTTACCGTGACACCTGCTGACGACGCTTCGGCTCGCGCGCTCGGTCTGCTGCCCGGGGCTAATAGCTTCAAGTCCCCCGCAGCGGCAGAGGCAACGGTCGGACTGATCGACATTCTGGCTGGTCATGAGGTTATATTTACGCAGGCTGACGCCGGCAAGACCTTTACGTACACCGTGGCCGAGAAGAACGACGGCCAGCCCGGTTACACCTACGACGACGCCGTACGCACGGTGACGATCGCCATCGCCGACGACACCGCCGGCACGCTCACTGCTACGACGACCGTTTCCGGCGGTCCCGAGGGCACGCATGAGACGGTCCACAAGAGTGGCGAGAACAAGGTCGAGAAGGCCCTGGTGCCGTTCCACAACAGTTACAGCGCTACGACCAACACGCCTGGCGGCACCGCCGCTCAGGTCGTTGCCACCAAGACTCTGACCGGCCGCCCGATGGCCGACGGTGAGTTCTGGTTCGGCATCGCCTATCAGGGTGAGCTTGTGGCATACGAAAACCTCAAGCCCAATATTGGCGGGCACGTGAGCTTTGATACGCTGCACTACGACACTAAGATGCTTGCTAATCTTGAGGCTGCTGGGCTTGCTTATCGTACTGATAAGGACGGTAAGCTTGCCTGGACCATTAACTACACGGCCTACGAAGATTTATTCGGGCTGCCGAATGGCGTTTCCGCTACAACGTGGAGCTTTGGCTTTAAGGTTATCGTCGTCGACAACGGTGACGGTACCCTGACGGCAACGGTCGACTACGGCGGCGTCGAGCCCTTGTTCGAGAACGTCTACGGCGCCGAAGCCGTCGATGCCGCGCTCACCGGCACTAAGAAGCTCCAAGCTGCCGAGGGCCTGACCCCGGCTGACATCACGGGCAAGTTCACCTTTACCGTGACCGCCGACGAGTCTGGTGCCCCGATGCCCGAGCGCACGACCGCAACCAACGACGCGGCTGGCAACGTGGACTTTGGCAAGATCCACTTTACGCTCGAGGACCTCAACCGCGCTCTGGGCGTGACGGCCGATGCGACCGATAAGGCCGAGGCAGACGAAGCTGGCGAGGCCGAGGCCGACGAAGCAGAGGCTGAAGAGGCCGACGCCGATGCCAACGCCGACGAGCCCAGCGACGAGCCCGAGCCCGCAGCCCCCACCGCTCCGCGCTCGCACACCTTTACTTACACGGTGACCGAGTCCGGCAGTGCCCCTGGCGTGACCAATGACACCAACGCCACGCGCAAGGTTTCCTACACCGTGTCTGACAACGGTGCCGGGCATCTGAGCGTCAAGCGCGAAGGCGACGACGGTGCTGCCTTCACGTTTACCAACACCTACAGCGTGACGCCCACCGATTCTGTCGTGACCGATCAGGTCAAGACGGTTAAGCGTCTGACCGGCCGCGACCTTGCAGCTGGCGAGTTCACGTTCGAGCTGCTCGAGGACGGCGTGACTGTCGCTAGTGGTACCAACGACGCCAACGGCAACGTTACACTGAGCCCGATCCGCTACGAGGCACCCGGCACGCACACGTACACGCTGCGCGAGGCTTGCCCCAACGCGCTTGGTCTGTACAAGGGCGTCACCTATGACGGCACGACCTATACCGTCGTGACAACCGTCTCCGACAATGGTGACGGCACGCTGGCCGCGACGCACAAGCTCGAGGGAACTACCGAGTCGGCTGGCTTTACCAACAAGTATCACGCCATGCCCACGCAGGTTTCCATCGGTGCCATCAAGGTGCTCGAGGGACGTGAGCTCAAGAAGGACGAGTTTAGCTTTAAGCTCGTTGGCGAGGACATCGAGTCTACGGTTACCAACGATGCCGACGGCAAGATCAACTTCGACAAGTTTGAGTACGACGAGCCTGGTACGTACGTCTACACCGTCAGCGAGGTCAAGGGCGACGAGGCCGGTATGACCTACGACAAGTCCGTCTTTACCGCGACCGTCAACGTGGTCGACGACGGCGAGGGCAACCTCAAGGCGAACGTCGCCTTTACCAAGGGCGACAAGAGCGTCGAGGGTATCGTGTTCAACAACACGTACAAGAAGCCCGAGACGCCCGTGCCGACGCCCGATCCCGGCACGCCCAAGACCGTGACGAACATCGTCAAGACGGTCAAGGGCTTCCTGCCCACCACGGGTGACCAGCAGGCTGCCGCGCTGCTCATGGCATTTGTTATTGCCATGGCCGGCGTCGGAGCCCTGGTCTGGGGTATCCGTAAGCGCTAGGTACGCTGGTAGCGCCCGGGGTCAAAAGGCCCCGGGCGGCCGGCGGGGAGCCAGAAATGCAGCCCCCACCCCCCCCCCAGCCGCCACGGAGGCATCTCCCTCCTCCGTGGCGGCGCTTTTGTGCGTAGGCGAGAAGGGTTCGCCACGAAACCGGCCCATCTACTACGTTTAGTCCCTTACCCTCAACCATGTCAAAAAACGCGAAAACAAAACCGCAGGTAGAACGCCTGCTGTTTTGTTCAAAACGAAGGTATGGTCAGGGGTGTCGAGTCAAACGTAGTAGATGGACCGATTTCGTGGTTGGCGCCGCCAAATGATCCCCCGGGGACGGAGGAAAACGGATCATTTTTGGCTTGAAGCGGCTTGCGGAGATACTTGACGTGGTCGCTCGGACAAAACTATGCCGGTTTACGGGGCTGAGTCACAAGTCCCCAACCATGCCGATATTCGTGAAAATAAAACCGCAGGTAGACGAGCCGTCATTTTGCAGAAAACGCGGGTATGGATGAGGGCCCCGACTTTAGCCCCGTAATCCGGCATAGTTTTGAAATGGTATTAAATCGCTAACAGCCATTTTGCTATGCCGGGGCGGTCGGCCGTTGGGTAATTACCCTCGCAGGTACGCAATGGCGATCTGCGTGCGGTTGCGCAGGCCCATCTTTGCCAGGATCGAGCTGATGTGGTTGCGTACGGTGCCTTCGCCCATATAGGCGGTGGCGGCAATCTCCTTGTTGTCGAGGCCGCAGGCGATGAGCTCGGCGACTTCGAACTCGCGGTCGGTCAGACCGGCAAAGGCCGCGGGCCGGCGGGTCGCACCGGCTTCAGCGTCCGCCCCATCAAAGTCGACATCCTCGATTGCCTTACCCTCGAGCACGCGTTTACCGTCCATGACCTGCGCCAGCGCCGGTGGAATGGCGGCGACATCGGTCTTGATCAGATAGCCGCGGGCGCCCAGCTTGAGCGCCGACACAATGTACTCGTCATCCGAGAATGTCGTCAGAAACACCACGCGCGCCGCAGGGTCGCGCTCAAGGATCTCGCGCGCCGCCGAAAGGCCGTCGCGCCCCGGCATCTGAATGTCGAGCAGCGCGATATCGGGCGCGTGCTCGGCGTAAAGTGCCACCGCGCCGTTGCCGTCGGCTCCGGTGCCCACCACTTCGATCTGCGGCTGGGCGCCCAGGATAATCTTGAGCGAATCGACTACCAAGCGGTCGTCGTCGACAACTATGAGCCTCATCGGGCGTCATCTCCTTGCTGTTTGGGGACGGTGGCAAACACGCGCCAGCCGGGGGCGCCGGCGCGCAGGCCGGCGGTGAAGGTTCCGCCAAGCGCCTCGACGCGCTCGCGCATGGAGACGAGCCCCATGCCTTCTGCGACGTTGCTGCTGCTCGCCGGGGTCGCGTCTGCGCCATCATCGGTAACGATGAGCTGGTAAAACGACGGATGCTCCATGCACCGCACGGTAATGGTTTTGGCATGGGCGTGGCGCATGGCGTTGGAAAGCGCCTCGCGCAGCACCGCCGCAAAGCAGTTGGCGACGTTGGCGGGCGCATGCTCGGCCAAAACCTCAAGCTCAATCTGCGGACCGCTGTCCGAGCGCGCGCCTTCAACGATGCGTTCGAGCTGCACGGAGAGGTTGGTCGCATTGTCGTTGAGCGCGTGGACGCTGGCGCGCACGAGCTGGAGCGCCTCGTCAACGGTGTATTTGACGTCGGCGAAATCGGCGGCAACGCCGGGCTCGTTGGCATGGACCACGCGCAGGGCTTCGGTTTGAAGCGAAGCGCGCGTGAGCTGGTGGCCCACGTTATCGTGGATTTCGCGCGCGATGCGGGCGCGTTCGGCGAGCGTCGCGAGCTCGACTTCGTAGTCCTGGCGGTCGGCGAGGTCGCGGTTGCGTGCCTCGAGTGCCAGGGCGCGTTCTTGCAGCTTGTCGCGGGTGCGACGCATGCGTTCCTGTTCGCGCTCCAGCTGCGCGGTGCGCAGCGACAGCAACGTGGCGGCGACCGAAAGGATGGCGGTCAGCAGGAGCGTTCGGGCGGTGAGCGCGTCGGTGCGAAGGTCCGCGACGAGCGCAAAGGCAAAGATGGAGCCAGTGCCCAGCGCGACCCAGGCGTGCTCACGGCGCACGCGCCGCGCGATGTCATAGAGGGCGAGAGGCGCAAACGGCACAAACGGCGGCACGAAAACGGCCGCGATGATGTAGACGTAGCTCGCGGTCTCGCTTGCACGGCGCGTGCGTTCCTTCTGCGCGAGCTCGGCCAGCGAGGTGGTAATAATGCCAAGGCAAAACGCCGCGACCAGGCGAGCGTCCACAGCAAGGCCCGCGGCGGCTGCGATGCAGCACGCCAGCACGATCGATTTGTCGAAAAGCCTGTTCATACGGGTATTGTACGCGAAGCCGCGCGTGGTGGAGGGGCCGCCTGCGCAACCGTGACATTCCTCCCGCGCGGCAAAGCGGGGGCGTCGGCAGGCCGCACGACCAAGACCTCCGCACTCGTGACAAAGCTCACTGGTGCGCGCCGCCCGCTCCTGCGATGATGCAATCGTACTGGACCGCAATCAACAGAAGGGCTTCCTCATGACAGACATCGTCCATGTCGAAAACCTCGTCAAGCGCTATGACGATCTTATTGCGCTCGACCACTTTAACCTGAACATCGCCCCCGGCGAGATCTTTGGCCTGCTGGGCCCCAACGGCTCGGGCAAAACCACGTCCATCAACTGTATTCTGCAGCTGCTTGCCTACGACAAAGGCACCATCGAGCTGTTCGGCGAGCCCATGACGCCCGCCCGCTACGACCTCAAGCGCCGCATCGGCGTGGTGCCACAGCAGGTGGCGGTGTTCGACGAGCTCACGGTGCGCGAGAACATCGACTATTTCTGCAGTCTTTACGTCAACGACCGCAAGCGCCGCCGTGCGCTCGTGGACGAGGCGATCGACTTTGTCGGTCTGGGCGACTTTGCCAAGTTCCGCCCCGGTAAGCTCTCGGGCGGCCTGGCGCGCCGGCTCAACATTGCCTGCGGCATCGCGCACAAGCCCGAGCTCATCTTCTTCGACGAGCCCACGGTGGCGGTCGACCCGCAGAGCCGCAACGCCATCCTGGAGGGCATCTGCCGTCTGCGCGACGAGGGCGCCACGGTGGTGTATACCAGCCATTACATGGAGGAAATCGAGCAAATCTGCAGCCGCATCATGATCATGGACGGCGGGCGCGTGCTGGCGCAGGGCACCAACGACGAGCTCAAGCGCATGATCCAGATGGGCGAGCGCGTGACCGTGGAGGGCACCGTAGAGAACGTCATCTTTCATAACGAGGAGAACGGCTATACCGTGCTGCTGCTGACCGTGGAGGGCGAGGAGGAGCCTGTCACCGTGGTGGGCTGTATCCCCTGTGCCGCCGCCGGCGAGGGTATGACCGTCACCGGCGTGTGGAGCGTCCACCCCGTCCACGGCAGCC
>UQNB01000076.1 GCA_900542235.1 uncultured Collinsella sp. | reverse complement strand
AGCGGCTCATCCGGTCCGACCGGGCCGCGCGGCAAGGAGATATATTGCCAGACCGCGAAGCCCTGTGGGACGTCAATTCCACTCTTCACAAGTCCTACACAACATATTGCTTTCTATAGGTAATAGAAAGACTGGTGTGGATCTTCCGCACGTATCAGATGATGACCCTTTGGTTCAGGAATATATAGAGATCGGTCACCTGTAAGTGTTTATCTACCCGCGCTTTTAGCAATGTAGACCAGCGCTTTCGATAAAAAAGAGGGAGCGCCGCGCACAACGCGACACTCCCCTAGCGATTCAAGAGAACCTATTAGGCCTCGAGAGCCTTCTTGGCGATGGTAGCCAGCTCGTTGAAGGACTCGATGTCCTCGTAAGCCATCTGAGCCAGGACCTTGCGGTCGAGCTCGATGCCGGCAACCTTCAGGCCGTGCATGAACTGAGAGTAAGAGATGTCGTTCAGACGAGCAGCAGCGTTGATACGAGTGATCCAGAGAGAACGGATCTCGCGCTTCTTGTTGCGGCGATCACGATACTGATACTGCAGGGAGTGCTGGACCTGCTCTTTAGCATGCTTGTAAGTACGCGAAGCGGCACCGTAGTAACCCTTCGCACGGTGCATAACGGTACGGCGCTTCTTCTTGGCGGCAACAGCGCGCTTAATACGTGCCATGTTCTATCAACTCCTAGACGGTAAAACGAAAAACGGGAACGCGAACTTAGGCGAGACGCGACTTGATGACCTTGCGGTCGGCAGCGGCGATCTCGGTCTCCTGACGGAAGCCACGCTTACGCTTGGTGGACTTCTTGCTCAGGATGTGGCTCTTGAAAGCCTTGGCGCGCATAAGCTTGCCGGTACCAGTCTTGCGGAAACGCTTCTTGGTGCCGCTGTGGGACTTCATCTTAGGCATGAAATACTCCTTAATCGGTTACAGAACACTAGTTACTTGGTATCGCTTGCCGCTTTATCCTCATCGAAGGCGCCCTTAATCGGGGCGAGCAGCATAAGCATGTTACGGCCTTCCATTTTAGGCTTGGACTCGACCGTAGCGTAAGGCTTGAGATCCTCGGCGAGACGCTCGAGAACGTTAAGGCCCTGCTCCGGGTGAGCCATCTCACGGCCGCGGAACATGATGGTGATCTTAACGCGTGCGCCCTTCTTGAGGAAACGCAGAACGTGGCCCTTCTTGGTCTCGTAGTCGCCAACGTCGATCTTGGGTCGGAACTTCATTTCCTTGACCTCGACCTTGGACTGGTTCTTACGAGCAGCCTTGGCCTTCATGGCCTGCTGGTACTTGAACTTACCGTAGTCCATGACCTTGCAGACCGGCGGCTCCGCGTTGGGAGCGATCTCGACCAGGTCGAGACCCTGATCGTCGGCGACGCGCTGAGCATCGCGGATGGCGAACAGGCCGAGCTGAGAGCCATCGACGCCAATCAAACGGCACGAAGATGCAGTAATCTCGTCGTTGATGCGGGTGTCATCAGACTTAGCTATTTTCCCTACCTCCATTCATAAAAAAATAACCCGGCGCTTCTCAGCAACCAGGTCGTACACATAGACATCCTCGATTTGAGGAAGAGAATCTAATTTGTATGACCAGTCAGCTGCTCATTGGCGCCAAAAGGTGGGAACCCTCGGGTTCCTCTTTAGGGCATTGCGGGAACAACGCCTTGCGAATAATAACACGCACAGCGCGTTATCACATTACGTACACGAAAAAGGGGCCTTGACCCCCTTGAACGCTCGCTTGCATGTATGGTGCCCGAGGCGAGACTCGAAGGGCCTTCGCTTCGCGAAGCCCCGGGCTTCGGGCGCGTGGCGCCCTCGCCACGCTCCGCTACAGACAGGCCACAGGCCTGTTTGCTTAACGCTTCGCGCGCTCACGCGAGTTCGGCACGAAAAAAGGGGGCCGCAACCCCCTTGAACGCTCACTTGCATGTATGGTGCCCGAGGCGAGACTCGAACTCGCACGTTGTTGCGAACGGTGGATTTTGAGTCCACTGCGTCTGCCAATTCCGCCACTCGGGCACGCAATGCGTGAGTTAGTTTATCACAGCTTTCTACCGATTAGTCCGAAAATGGAACTTCGAGCATTTCGATGAGTTCGACCGTGCGGAGCATCTCGCGCTGACGGCATCCGCGACCGTCGACCGAAGCCTCACCCATCTGGTTATCGTAAGGGTCCTCGCGCATGCCGTCGAAAGAGGGCTCAAACTCTGCCTGGAATCGATTGTTGGCCACCATACGCCACGGGTCGAGATTGCCAAAGTAGTGACGGCGGCGCCACTCCTCCCCCATCCTGCGAGCAGAAGATCCAAATGACACGTCGGCGTTGAGCCAACCGGTCTGCGGCGTATAGAACTCTGCCCAGTCGTGCGGCCCCACCGAATCGGGCGCAACGTACAGGCCGCTCTGCCAACGGGCAGGCACGCCCGCGATACGGCACATGGTGATAAACGTGAGCGCCATAACGCCGCAATCGCCGCGGAGCGAATGCGCGCAGTCATCGGCAATAGATCCCAAAAGCAAGTACGGCGGCTGATAGCGATAGTCGATATGCTGCGTCAGGTAATCATAGATAGCACGGGCGCGATCGAGCGGATCCTCGAGTCCGTCAACAACACCGGCCGTCAGCTGCAGCAGATACGGCGTGAATGCAATGTGCGGACGGTCCTCGGAAATATCCTCGGGCAGAGGCGCGTCCATACGCGGATGAACCGGAAGTGTGCCACCGTAGACATCACAATAAGCAGCATCGATGTGATAGCGATAGGTCACCGAGAATGAGCGCTCACTCGAAGAAGACCACGAGACGGTACGCGCCGAAGCGTTCGCGGGAGCAACAGCACCCTCCGGCGTCATGTCGAGAATCTCGACCCGAGACTGCTGGCGGCAGGTGGCGGCAACGGGAAGCCAAGCGCGAACGGTCTCCCCCTCTAGAGCGCCGGGGACAGACACAGACGCTTTAAGCGTAATGACGCGAGCCAATCCGTTTTGCGACTCCATCTCCTTGAGCATCTCGTTGCGCAGTGCAATTCCGTCCGTAGGATCGGAACGCATGCCGGGGACCTCTTTGGGATATACGCGAAGCGAATCGGGGAAGTTGTCGAGAACGAACAGCTCGCCATCGATAAAGCGCCAGTCAATACGCTTACGGTCAATCAGGTCGTCAAACTGCTCCTCGGTAAACTCAGGCCACTCCTCGCAAATCATCGCAATAGCTCGATCGCGCGACACCGAAAAATGAAGCGGCGTCTCAAGCATGCGATACCGCTCGGCACGAACGCAGGCAGCGAGCGAGGGATCGGGATTTTGGGCAAGTAGACGGTCGCAGGCCTCAATAGCCTGCGAAAGATACCCCGCGTCCTTTAAACGCAGAATCTCGGGTGGCAAGCCAACATCTAGAAAACGGAAGTCATCATTGCAAACATCAACAGAGCAACCAACAGGACCCTCGTCAATAACCTTCCCATCCGAAGGCAGCAAATTAATAACAGCCATACCAAACTCCAAGTCATTAGAACTCTCGAAGCCCATTGTAGCGAGATAAAAAAGAAAGCCCCAATAGAGGAGCCCTCAACACCGATAAACGGTACCTATAAAAATGAATTCAACCCAGTAACCCTGCGGCGGTAAACGAAGGAAGCCCCGTCCCCCGGAACTGTTTCCTTGGCGCGACTTCTGGCGAAGCCAGTAGCCATTTTGATTCAGCCCAGTAACCCTGTAGCGAGTTAACAAAGGAGGCCCCGTTTCCCCGGAGCTGATTCCGTCGCGCGACTTCTGGCGAAGCCAGGTGAGCGCGAGGGAAACAGCGTAGGGGAAACGGGGCCTCCGGCGGGAACGTTAAACCGCTACTTACGCCTTGTTGACGGAGCCAAACTCCTCCATGAGCTCCTTGGTGCGGGCAACGATGTTGTCGCGACCAGGCTTGAGGAGCTTGCGGGGGTCAAAGCCCTTGCCCTGCTGATCCTTGCCAGCCTCGATGTACTCGCGGACGCCCTTGGCGAAGACGAGCTGCAGGTCGGTGTTGACGTTGATCTTGGAGATGCCCAGGGAAATGGCCTTCTTGATCTGATCCTCGGGGATGCCGGTGCCACCGTGCAGGACGAGGGGCAGGTCGCCGGTCTGAGCCTTGATCTCGCCCAGACGCTCGAAGGAAAGGCCAGCCCAGTCGGCGGGATACACGCCGTGGATGTTGCCGATGCCGCAGGCGAGGAAGTCGACGCCCAGGTCAGCGATCTGCTTGCACTCAGCAGGATCAGCGAGCTCGCCGCTGGAGGTCACGCCGTCCTCGGTGCCGCCGATGCCGCCGACCTCGGCCTCGATGGACATGCCCTTGGAGTGGGCAAGCTCAACGAGCTCCTTGGTGCGGTCGAGGTTAAGCTGGAAGGTCTCCTCGTGAGAGCCGTCATACATGATGGACGTGAAGCCGGCCTCGATGCACTTGAAGCAGTCCTCGTAAGAACCGTGATCGAGGTGAAGGGCGACGGGAACGGTAACGCCCGTGGCCTCGACGGCAGCCTTGACCATGTCGGCGCAGACCTTGAAACCGCCCATCCACTTAGCGGCACCAGCGGTGCACTGAAGGATCAGCGGAGACTTGGCCTCCTCGGCGGCCTGGAGAATAGCCAGGGTCCACTCGAGGTTGTTGGTGTTGAAGGCACCGAGACCGTACTTGCCGGCCTCAGCCTTCTTGAGCATGTCTGCTGCGTTGACGAGCATAAAAGAAACCTCCTGTAAGGTTGCTCCGATAACGCCTGAGATTTTACCACGGCGTACCCGAGCATAAACGTTCGTTTGTTCACGAATATCGTCCAAACAGACTTTTTTTGACCGTTTGCCCTACGGAATTGACCCGTTGGGGAAAAATAGCTTGACGTTTGGACGCTTCTCGTGCTTCAAAAGCCGACTATTAAGCTACATCTGCATGAAAGGGTTCTGCATGAGCTCGCGTGCCATGGTGGTCGAATCGCCATGGCCCGTTAAGCAAACGGTATCGGGCGGGAGAAGCCGGGCGAGCTTGGAGAGCGAGCGCAGGATCGCCGCCTCGTCTCCTCCAGAAAGATCGGTGCGGCCGTGGCTGCCGGGAAAGAGCGTGTCCCCCACGAAAGCGATATTTCCCTGCTCTGTTGCGGCAAATAGAACGATGCCGCCCGGCGTATGTCCGGGCACCTCGATAACCTGCAGGCAAATGTCGCCCAGTTCAATGGTATCGCCCTCGGCAAGCAGCCGCGTCGGCTCGCCCGGATCGGGCGTCTCGATGCCCCACATCGCTCGCTGCTCCTCGATATTCATATGCGGCACAGCTGCGTCCTTGCCGCACAGCTCGTACAGGGCGTCAGCGCCAACGGCGGCACGAACTCCAGCGACACCGCCAACATGATCGGCGTGACCGTGCGTACAAACGGAGCCGAGCACATGCGCATCAGGGTGTTCGGCTCGGATACGCGCAACGAGGCTCTCACCTTCCCAAGCGGGATCGATAATCAAGCATTCGCCACTCGAAATCACGACGTAACTGTTGGTCTGAATGGGGCCGTTTACAAGCGCCTCAATCGAAGCCGTACCCCGAGGGGTTAAATCCAAAGCCGCAGCGTCCATGTGTACGCCCTCCTTCTATAAACGTCGAGGCATCAAACGATGCCTCGAACGTAGCCAATATCATTACTGTCGCGCGCTCGTTACGCCTATACGCGACGCTTGAGCTGAGCCCCGCCCTCGCCAGGCATCAAACGGCGTGCGTCATAGACCGAGTCGACGCTGCTAATCGATGCCAGTAGCGGATCCAGGCCACTCGCATCCGAAATCTCGACCATAAAGCGCAGGGTTGCAATACCCTCGCGGTTGGTCGACGTGGCGGCAGAAAGGATATTGCCGCCCGCATCGCCAATGGCAATGGTGACATCCTTGAGCAGGCCCATGCGGTCCAGGCACTCGACCACGATCTCGACCTGGAAGAGGGTGTCGGCGGCGCCGTCCCACTCCACGTCAATCATGCGCTCGGGGTGCTCCATGAGGCCTTTGACGTTGGGGCAGTTGGCACGATGCACCGAAACACCTCGGCCGCGCGTAATGAAGCCGACGATATCGTCGCCCGTCACCGGATTGCAGCAATGCGCCAGACGGACCAGCAGACCGCTGTTGCTCTCGCCCTTGACGATAATGCCGTTGCTGGCGCTCTTGCCGCGCTTTTGCGGCTTGCGGTTGGATCCGCGGGCAGGCTGCTTGACGACCTCGGCAATGGCTTCGGTCTTGGTGAGCTGCTCCTCGGGCTTGGGATCCAAGATTTGCTCGACCTTGTTACCCACGGCACGTGGGGCGACTTTGCCCGCACCAACGGCTGCGAATAGGTCCTCGAGCTGCTTGTAGTTAAACTGCTCCGCCACGGCGTTGAGCGCACGCGTGGATCGTGGCGTAGAGATGCCATACCCGCGCTTGCGCAGGTCCTTGGCCAGTATATCGCGGCCGGCGGCAGCGTCGTCGTCCTTGGTCGCGGCGGCAAAATAGCGGCGGATCTTTGACTTGGCGGAAGGTGTCTTAACGATCTTGAGCCAATCACGCGACGGCTTGGAACTCTTATTGGTCAGGATTTCAACGCGGTCGCCCGTCTTGATCTCGTGCGTGAGCGGGGCCACCGCACCGTTGATCTTAGCGCCGACGCAGTGGTTGCCCACCTCGGTGTGAACGGCGTAGGCAAAGTCGAGCGGTGTAGAGCCGGCACGAAGCGCCATGACCTCGCCCTTGGGCGTAAAGACAAAAATTTCCTGGTCGAACAAGTCGACCTTCAGTGAGTGCAGGTATTCCTTGGCATCGGTGATCTCGTCAGACGCCGCCCAGTCGAGTGAGTGCTTAAGCCAGTTGATCTGGTCGTCCAGACGCTGCGCATCGTTGGTCTTGGAGGCAGACGATCCGCCCGACTTCTTGTACAGCCAGTGGGCAGCGATGCCGTACTCGGCCTGCTCGTGCATCTCATAGGTTCGAATCTGAATCTCGAGCGGGCGGGCCGTGGGGCCGATAACCGTCGTATGGAGCGACTGGTAGTTATTGACCTTGGGCATGGCGATATAGTCTTTAAAGCGACCGGGCATGGGATGCCACAAGGTATGCACGGCACCAAGCGTGGAATAGCAATCGCGCACCGAATGAGTGATGACGCGCAGCGCCACCAGGTCGTAAATCTCGGAGAACTCCTTGCCCTTGCGCTTCATCTTTTGATAGATGGACCAATAGTGCTTGGAACGACCGTTGATCTGAAAGCCCTCAAGACCAATGCGATTGAGCTCATCGGTGAGCGTCTTGATGGTCTCGGCCAGATAACGCTCGCGAACCTCGCGCGACTCGGCTACCATGCGCGCGATGCGCTGGTAGGCATCGGGCTCCAAGTAGAAGAAGGACAGGTCCTCGAGCTCCCACTTGATAGAGCTCATGCCCAGGCGGTCGGCCAGAGGCGCGTATACGTCCATAGTCTCGCGCGCCTTAAACAGACGGCGGTCCTCGCGCAGGGCGGCAAGCGTGCGCATGTTATGCAGGCGGTCGGCGAGCTTGACGATGATGACGCGAATGTCCTTGGACATGGCAAGGAACATCTTGCGCAGCGTGAGGGCCTGCTTCTCGTCCATGCTGTCGACTTCGATGTTGGTAAGCTTGGTCACGCCGTCGACGAGTTCTGCCACGGTTTCGCCAAACAGGCCGGAAACATCGGTAAGCGAGGTCTCGGTATCCTCGACGGTATCGTGCAGCAGCGCGGCGCACACCACATCGCAGTCCATCTTGAGGTCGGCCAGAATGATGGCTACCTCGACGGGATGGTTAATGTACATCTCGCCCGAGCGGCGCTTTTGGTTGCAGTGCTTCTCGGCGGCAAAGCAGTAGGCCTGCTCCACCTTGGAGAAGTCATCCTCATTCATATATTTGAGGCACAGGCGCTCCAGCTTGTCATAGCTGTCCGCCATAATCTCGGGCGGCAGCTCATCGGCATGCTTATAGTGCTCCATCTCCGAGAACGACTGGAGGGTGGAATCATGGGCGGTACGGGCTGCGGCATCCATCGAGGTCCCCTTCCCCTAGGCCCGCGGTACGATCGGGCGGTTAACTTTGGCTAGCATATCAGAAGCGCACGAATCGAGCGCCCAGCTCCGGAAAGCCGAGAACTCCATGCGCGAGCGCAAGCCCTCCAAATAGCGAATTGACCTGCTCAATTGCACACGGCCGGGGTTTTCGGCCATCGCGATACGACGCGTATCGTCAAACCCCGTAACGCGGCAGAAACCGAGTTCTTCGAAGATTCCCAGGCCGCTTGCCACTGAGCGCTCATCGACCGGCGTGCGCGCGTCGATTGCAAGGCACATCTGCGCAATGTCGATATCGCTTGCGCAGAATGAATCGTCCCCCGTCTTGCCACGGTTGGAGCGCCACATGGTCTGCAGCGCTCGATAGAGCGTGACAAGCTCATCACGCTCGGGCGCGTAACAATCGAGCAGGCGCTCATTAATACGAGCGTCACGCGACGAATAGAGCAGGTGAATCACAGCGGGCTGTCCATCGCGGCCGGCACGGCCACTCATCTGGTTAAACTCAATCGCGCCAAACGGCATGTGGTAGAGCACGACATGACGGATATCGGGCAAGTTGACGCCCTCACCGAAAGCCGAAGTTGAAACGATGCAGCTGAGACTTCCGTCTCTAAAGGCTTCCTCGACACGGCGGCGATCGGAGCGCGCAAGCCCGGCGTTATAGAACGCGATATGGGTCGCACAGTCGGGCACGCGTTTGCGCAACGTCTTGGCAAGTGCCACGGACTGGTCGCGCGAGTTCACGTAGATAACGGTCTTCTCCCCCGTCGCCACGATCGACACCAGGCGATTTTCGCGGCTCGCAAGGTCACGGTCGTCCTCGAGTTGCAGGTTCTCGCGAACGGTCTCGTCGACCACCGTCCTGGTAATCGGCAATACACGAGCAAGCTCCGCCACGACCGGGGCCGTCGCGGTAGCCGTTGCCGCCATGACAACGGGGTCGCCCAGGGCTTTGAGAATATCGGGCATGTCGAGGTATGCGCTCCGGTCGCCGCCTTTGGCAAGACCGGCATGGTGCGCCTCATCGATAACGACAAAGCCAATACGTCCAGAACGTGCAAAGCGATCGCGATGGATAGACAGGAACTCCGGCGTCGTGAGCACGATGCCGGTGCGGCCCGAAGCCAAGCCGGCAAACACGTCATCGCGCGCTGCTTCCACGGTCTCGCCGGTCAATACGCCCACGCCAATGCCGAGCGCGGCCATCGTCGAGGAAAGGTGATAGGCCTGGTCGGCAACGAGTGCGCGCAGCGGATAGACAAAAATGCTCGCGCGCCCGCGAAGAACCGCCTCGCGTGCGGCATGTACATGGAAAATCAGAGACTTGCCGCGACCCGTTCCCATAACGGCCAAGACGCTGCGGTGGTCGGCCAGGGCGTCGAGTGCCTCGACCTGCGCGCGATGTGGCCGG
>UQNB01000075.1 GCA_900542235.1 uncultured Collinsella sp. | reverse complement strand
GGTTCCGGTAAGGTCGTGGCCGACCCCTGCCCCGATTGCGGTGGCAGCGGTCGTACTCGCGTAACCTCCGAGCAGACGATTGAGTTTCCCGCCGGCACGCACGATGGCGACGAGGTCCGCATTAGCGGCATGGGTCATGCTGGCACCAACGGTGCCGCGGGCGGCGACCTGGTCGGCCGCGCCCATGTTGAGGCCGAGCGCTTGGAAGGCAAAGCTCGTACCGGTTTTTACCTGATGGGCATCGTGGCGCCGTTTTTGGTACTCTCGGCCATTTCGGGCGTGTTCTCGGCCTTTGCCGTGATGTGCTTTATTCCGTTTACCATGGGCCTGTTCATGGTGCTTTCGGACGGCGTGCTTCATCGCAGTCTGCTGTGGTGGAAGCGCGGCGCGATGCAGTTTGCCAACGGTTTTGCCAACGGCTTCATGTTCGCGCTCGTGTCGGTTTGGTTCGCGAGCTGCTCGCAACGGGCCATGCTTTCGCCGTACCAAATGCAATAACATCAAACCCTCTGTTTGCGGTCGGCCCAGCTTGGGTATAGGACGCACTGTGACTATAATGAAAGTCGGAAGGATTCGGTCGTGTCGGAAAATAGGGATTACTACGAGGTGCTTGGCGTCGACAGGGATGCCGACGCGCGGACGATCAAGCGTGCGTTTCTAAAGAAGGCCCGTACCGTACATCCGGATGTTTCGGACGACCCCGAGGCCGAGGCCAAGTTCAAGGAGCTCAACGAGGCCTATTCCGTTCTTTCCGATGAGCAGAAGCGTGCTAACTACGACCGTTACGGCACTGCCGACGGCCCTGGTGGTTCGGGCTACGTCGATATCAACGATATCTTTGGTGGCATGGGCATGGACGACTTGTTCTCCTCGTTCTTTGGCGGCGGTGCCGGCGGTGGCGCCCGCAACCGTCGTGAGCGTCGTCGCGGTCGCGACATGGCCATCTCGCTTTCGGTGACGCTCGAGGAGGCGGCGCTCGGCTGCAAAAAGACGATCAGCTATGACCGCCTTGCTCCTTGCGAGGACTGCAATGGCACCGGTAGGGCAGAGGGCGCACAGGAAAAGCAGTGCGGCCGCTGTCACGGTACAGGCTACGTCACGACGGTCCAGCGCTCGTTCCTGGGCCAGGTTCAGTCTTCCTCGCCTTGCCCCGACTGCCATGGCGAGGGCACGGTTATCGACCATCCCTGCGAGACCTGCGACGGTCAGGGCCGCACGCCTTCGCATGAAAAGATCGACATCGATATTCCCGCCGGCGTTTCGACCGGTCGCCAGCTGCGCGTGAGCGGCTTTGGCGAGGCCGGCCTTCGCGGCGAGCCCTCGGGTGACCTGATTGTCAACGTGCGCGTTGCCGACCATGAGCGCTTTAAGCGCAACGGCGACGACCTGTACCTCGTGAGCGATATCTCGATTGCGCAGGCTGCGCTCGGATGCGAGATCGAGGTCGAGGGCATTATGCCTGACGAGGTCGTCAAGGTGTGCGTCCCCGCTGGCGCCCAGTACGGCGACACCGTGAGCGTCAACAATTACGGCATGCCGCGTATCGGCGGTGGCGGTTCGCGCGGTCGTCTGATCGTGCAGCTGCGTGTGGTCGTCCCCACGAACCTTTCCAATAAGCAGCGCGAGCTGCTTCGCGCCTTTGCCGACGAGATGGGCGATGACGTCGCATCCGGTAAGAAGTCGGTGACCGACCGTATCAAGAGTGCCCTCGACGACATCCTCGATTAAGGAGCCCGCGTGCTCGCACCTCATATCTCTGTCGTCAACCTCGGCTGCCGTGTCAACCGGGTTGAGTCCGACCGTATCACTGCCGATCTAATGCGCCTGGGCTTTGCGATGGTGGAGCCTCAGGATGCTGAGCTGATCGTCATTAACACCTGTGCCGTTACGGGCGAGGCCGAGGCCAAGACCCGTAAGGCCGTTCGCCATGCGCTGGCCTATCCAAACGAGCCCTATGTGGTCGTGACCGGATGCGTGGTCAATCTGCATCCCGAGGAGCTGCTGGAGCTCTCGGACCGCGTGATCGCCGAGCCGTCCAAGATCGATGTCGCCGAACGCGTCTGTGAGGTGCTGGGCGTTGAGTCCGATGACGTTCCCGCCTGCAGCGACGGCGAGGTTGTCGACGCGCTCGGTCGCTCGCGTCTGGGCGTGAAGATCCAGGACGGCTGCAACCATCGTTGCACCTATTGCATTGTGTGGATGGCCCGCGGCCCCGAGCGCTCCGTGCCGGTCGAGTCCGTGCTCGAGCAAGTTCGCGAGGCACAGGAGGCCGGCGTGCCCGAGGTGGTGCTGACGGGTGTGAACCTGGGCGCCTACGATGGCAAGAGCGCGACTGATGAACACGTCGAGATCGATGAGCTGCTCGAGGCGATCATGGAGCGCACGTCCATTCCGCATGTGCGCATTTCCTCGGTCGAGCCCATGGATATCTCCGAGTCCCTGCTTAAGGTCATGGCGCGCTATCCGAAGCGCATCGCCCCGTTTTTACACCTGCCCGTGCAGTCCGGCTGCACCAGGACACTGCATCGCATGGGCCGTCCCTATAGCGCCGAGGCCTTCGAGGAAACGGTGCGCATGATTCGCACCAACTTGCCTCAGGTGTCCCTTTCGTGCGATGTCATCGTCGGTTTTCCCGGTGAGACGGACGAGGAGTTTGAGGAGTCGCTGGCACTGTGCCGCCGTGTGGGCTTTTCGCGTATGCACGTGT
This sequence comes from uncultured Collinsella sp., assembly GCA_900542235.1. Taxonomy (GTDB): domain Bacteria; phylum Actinomycetota; class Coriobacteriia; order Coriobacteriales; family Coriobacteriaceae; genus Collinsella. The sequence goes on along the minus strand of UQNB01000075.1, from coordinate 6,823 downwards.
TCCGCTACAGCAAGCGTCCCGGTACCCTTGCTGCCGATATGCCCGACCAGGTGCCGCCCGAGGTTATGGCCGAGCGTAGCCGCCGCATGAGGGCCGCGGCGCAGGAACTCGCCATTGCCGACGCTCGCCGTCGCGTGGGAACCGTCGAGCGTGCCGTGCTTGAGTATGGCGACAACCTGACGCTCGGTTCGTTCCATCATGCCCGTCTTGACGATACCTGTGGACTCACAGCCCCGTGCCTGCTCGATGTTGCTATCATCGGAGTCGATGATTCCGGCTTGGTCCATGCACGCAGGGAGGTTCATGGAAGCCTCGAAGATTAGACTTACCGTTCCCGAGGGTATTGACCCCTCGCGCGTTTTGGGCGCCAGCGACGGTGTCCTTCGTGCACTCGAGAGTTTGGTTCGTGCCCATGTGGTCGTCCGTGGCGACAGCATCGCCGTGAGCGGTGACCCGGACGAGGTCGAGCTCGTGGCGCGTTTTTTCGACCATACTTTTCGCGAGGCGGCCGCCGGACGCACGCTGTCTGCCGACGATGTTTCTCGCTGCCTGGCCGTCTTGCGCGACGGTGAGCACGAGGCTACGTCGCTTAGCGATGATGTGCTGCTTTCGTATCGCGGTCGTGCCATTCGCCCCAAGACGCTCGGCCAAAAGCGCTACGTGGATGCCATCCGCTCGCATACCATCACGTTTGGCCTTGGTCCCGCCGGTACCGGTAAGACCTATCTGGCCATGGCGCTCGCCGTTGCCGCGCTCAAGCGTCACGAGGTGGGCCGTCTGATCTTGACGCGTCCGGTTGTCGAGGCGGGGGAGAATCTGGGCTTTTTGCCCGGTACCCTCGAGGAAAAGATTGACCCCTACATGCGTCCGCTCTACGACGCCCTTTTTGACATGATGGATCGCGAGCGCACCGATGAGCTCATGGAGCGCGGCGTGATTGAGATCGCCCCGCTTGCCTACATGCGCGGCCGCACGCTGAGCGATGCCTTCGTGGTGCTCGACGAGGCGCAAAATACCACGCCCGAGCAGATGAAGATGTTCCTGACGCGCCTGGGTTTTAACTCCAAGTTTGTGATTACCGGCGACCTGAGTCAGCGCGACCTGGTGGGTCGTCGCGGCGGTCTTGCCGACGTTGAGCGGATTTTAGGCCGTGTCGACGATGTCGCATTTTCTCACCTCGAGCGTGCCGACGTGGTGCGCCATGCCTTGGTGGGGCGTATCGTCGAGGCATACGATGCTTATGATGATGTGCGCGATAAGCGCGTGCACGACCGAAAGGAGTCCCGTTGAGTGTATTGATCAGCAACGATGCCGAGCTCGATACGCTGCTCGACGCGCAGGAGGTAGAGCACATCTGCGAGGTCGTGCTTGCCGCCGAGGGCGTTGAGCGTGAAGTTGAGATTTCCCTTTCGTATGTCGATGAGGACGAGATGCACGAGCTCAACCACGAGTGGCGCGGTATCGACCGTACCACCGATGTCCTCTCGTTTGAGTGCGACTCGGCCTTTGACGAGGATATTCCCGCCGACGAGACGCTCGAGCTCGGCGATATTATCCTGGCCCCGGAGGTCATTGCCCGCCAGGCCCCCGGCTTTGGTAATAGCCCTACCGACGAGTGCCGCCTGATGCTCGTGCATGGCATGCTGCACCTGCTGGGGTATGACCATATCGAGGACGACGAGGCCGAGGTCATGGAGGCCCGCGAGGACGCCATCTTGCGCGATCTGGCGCTCGAGCGCGGCGAGGACCCCAAGCTGGTCCACGTCGGCCCCATCACCAACCACGCCCACGACTAGGAGCCGTCTATGATTCCCGGATCGAACAAGGACCATCCGTCCTTCTTAAAGTCGTTCTCCTACGCCATGGAGGGCTTCGTCACCGCCGTTAAGACCGAGCGCAACATTAAGGTCATGCTCGTGGCGGGCGTGTGCACCGTCATTGCCGGCTGCATCGTGGGGCTCGACATTGCCGAGTGGGCCACGGTTATCATCTGCTGTGGCTTGGTGATTCACGGCGAGCTGTGCAACACCGCCATGGAGGCGATCGTCGACCTGGCGACCCAGGAGCTCCATCCGCTGGCAAAGCGTGCGAAGGATATCGCCGCCGCCTCCGTATACGTACTTTCCATCACCGCCGCGATTGTGGGATTGCTGGTATTTGCCCACGCGCTCGACTTTATTTAGAAAGGGATTTTCATGTCCGACAATATGCAGCCTTTCGATGAAACTCTGGACGACGAGTCCCTGGATGCGGTGGATGCCGAAGCGACCGAGGATTGCGAGGATGTCGAGGAATTCGATCCGTTTGAGGGCATGAGCGACGAGGAGCTCGACGCCCTGTGCGACGAGGATGAGAGCCTCGCGGGTTTTGGCGACGTGGAACCCGGTTTTCGCAGCGGCTTCGTGGCCCTGGTCGGCCGTCCCAACGCCGGTAAGTCCACGCTGCTCAACGCCTGCTATGGCAAAAAGGTTGCCATCACCTCGCCGGTGGCCCAGACCACCCGCCGTCGCATGCGCGCCGTCGTCAATCGCCCCGGCTACCAGCTGGTCTTTGTCGATACCCCGGGTATTCACAAGCCCAAGGACGGCCTGGGGTCCGAGCTCAACAAGAGCGCGCTGTTCGAGCTGAACGATGTCGATGTCGTCGCGTTTTTGATTGATGCCACCAAGCCGATCGGCAGGGGAGACGCCTGGGTTGCCGAGCGCGTCAAGAATGCCCGTTCCAAGAAGGTCCTGGTGCTCACCAAGGCCGATGAGGCCGACCCCGCACAGGTCATGGAGCAGCTTAAGGCCGCCCACGAGCTTATGGAATATGACGACGAGATCGTGACGTCGTCGGTCAAGAACTTCAACGTCGATGCCTTTATCGAGACCGTTGCGCACTTTTTGCCCGAGGGTCCGCGTTGGTTCCCCGAGGACATGGGTACCGACGCTTCCGATGAGACGCTCGTTGCCGAGTTTGTGCGCGAGAAGGTCTTGCGCCGCACCCGTGATGAGATCCCGCACTCCGTTGGCGTGATCTGCGATGCGCTCGAGCAGACCAAGAAGGTGCTGCGCGTGCACGCTACCATTTACGTCGAGCGCGAGGGCCAAAAGGGCATCATCATCGGCAAGGGCGGCGAGATGATCAAACATATCGGTATCGACGCTCGCCGCGATCTTGAGCGCATCTTTGGCACGCAGGTCTTTTTGGAGCTGGACGTGAAGGTCAAGGCCGGCTGGCGTGACGATGAGGCCCAGATTCGCCGCTTTGGCTACAATGCCGAGGACTAAGGGCGCGCGGCGCGCATGGCTGGCTCCCGGACATATCGCACGAAGGTGCTCGTCCTCGACAAGACGAAGCTCAAAGAGACGGACCTGATCCTGACGATGCTTGACGAGCGGGGTCGGCAGGTTCGCGCCGTGGCAAAGGGCGCCCGCAAACCCGGTGGGCGCCTGGCGGCGCGCTGTGAGCTGTTCTGTACCGTTGATATGCTATTGGCGCATGGACGGTCGCTCGACGTTGTTTCTCAGGCGGAGCTTATTGAGGCGCCGCTCGGTGCTGCTCCTGACTACGAGACGACCTGTGCCGCCAGCGCGATTGCCGAGGTTGCGCGTGTGTGCTCGTTCGAGGATGCCGAGGATCCGTTTACCTTTGCCATCACGCAGCGAGCGCTTGCCCTGGTGGGCAGTGGGATTGACACGGCGCATATGGATCTACTTGTGGCGGCATATGTCTTTAAGCTGCTGTCGCACGTTGGCTATCGACCCGATTTTTCGGCCTGCGTGCTGTGCGGAGACCCCATGCTGTCGTATTTTTCGCCCCAGGCGGGCGGTCTCATGTGCGGGTCGTGCGCGTCGAGCGTTCCGGGTGCCGAGCTGGTGTCGACCGGCGAGGTCGCATGGCTGCGCGCCCTCATGTCCATGACCTTCGATGCGCTCATGGCCGAGAGGGTTGATCCCCATACTGCCGCTTTTTTGTTGGGGCTTTCGCATGTCTGGGCGGCAACTCATACCGATCAGCGCCTCCGTGCGATGGAATTCATGTTGGGTCGGTGATGATGCGCAGGCGTGGGCTGCTTGTGGTAACATACCGACCTGTTGGTACCTCGATCTTGGATGCTCGCTCCACCGGCGGCTTCCCAGTCCGAGGCGAATAGCGTCGCCCGAGGGCGACAAGAAACGAAAGGTGAAACAATGACTGTTTCCAAAGAGCGCAAGGCGGAGCTGACTGCCCAGTTCGGTAACACCCCGGTCGACACCGGCAACCCCAAGGTTCAGGTCGCCATCCTGTCCGAGCGCATCAAGGAGCTGACCGAGCACATGAAGTCCCACCAGAAGGACTTCCACACCCGTCGTGGCCTGCTCATGCTCGTCGGCCGTCGTCGTCGTCTTCTCTCCTACATTAAGAAGAACGACATCGTCGAGTACCGTGAGCTCATCAAGGCTCTGGGCATCCGCGACAACATCCAGTAAGGATTTGTACATGCTAAGAGCGTCCTGCGCAGCGGGGCGCTCTTTTTGTGTAAGGGCGCGAACAATCACGCTCTGAAGCGTGGCGGGGGCAGGGGGCCCGCGTCACATGAGAAGCCCGCAGGCAAGGGGCCTGTGGGGTAAAGGAGAACAATGACACTCGTATCCAAGACCTTTGAGCTGTACGGCAAGACCTACACCTTTGAGTCGGGCGAGCTTGCCAAGCAGGCCACCGGCGCCTGCCTGGTCAAGCAGGGCGACACCACGATGCTCGACACCGTGGTCGTCTCCAAGGAGCGCAAGAACTACGACTTCTTCCCGCTGACCGTCGACTTCAACGAGAAGATGTACGCCGCTGGCCGCATCCCGGGTGGTTACCTCAAGCGTGAGGGCCGTCCCAGCGAGAAGGCCACGCTCACCGCGCGCATGATCGACCGTCCGATCCGCCCGAGTTTCCCGGACGGCTTCCGCAACGAGGTGCACATCGTCGCCACCTCGCTCGTCGCCGACCAGGTCAACCCCTTCGACGTCATCAACGTCATGGGTGCTTCCCTGGCCATGACGCTCGGTGGCGTGCCCTTCGAGGGCCCGCTTGCCTGCGTGCGCATCGGCCGTAACGTGGAGACTGGCGAGTTTATCGTCAACCCCACCTACGAGGAGCGCGAGAACTCCGATCTGGACCTGGAGCTGGGCGGCTCTGCCGACTTCATCTCGATGGTCGAGGCCGGCGCCGAGGAGATCTCCGAGGACGACATGCTCGCCGCCATGAAGTTTGGCCAGGAGGCCCTTGCTGCCTTCTGCCAGGCCCAGGACGAGTTCGTCGCCGAGTGGGAGCAGGTCAACGGCCCCATCGTCAAGAAGGAGTACCTGCTCGACCAGCCCGTCGAGGAGGTCCAGGAGCGCATCTTTGCCCACTACGACGAGATGGCAGCTGCCCTTCGCGACGCCGACAAGCTCTCTCGTATCGGTAAGGTCGAGGCTCTGAAGGAGTCCATCCGCGCCGAGTTTACCGAGGAGGAGCAGGCCGCTTGGGAGCGCGAGATCCCCGTGGCGCTCAAGAAGCTCGAGAAGAAGGCCATGCGCACCATGGTCGTCGAGACTGGCGAGCGCGTCGATGGCCGTGCTGCAGACGAGATTCGTCCCATCATGGTGAAGGATAACTACCTGCCGCTCGTTCACGGCTCCGGTCTGTTCCAGCGTGGCCAGACCCAGGTGCTCTCCGTCCTGTCGCTCGGCATGCTCAACGAGGGCCAGCGTCTGGATACCATCGAGCCCACCGAGGGCAAGCGCTATATGCACCACTATAACTTCCCGCCGTTCTGCACCGGCGAGACCGGCCGCATGGGCAGCCCCAAGCGTCGCGAGATCGGTCACGGCAACCTTGCCGAGCGCGCTCTGCTCCCGGTGCTCCCCGACGAGAACGAGTTCCCCTACGCCATCCGCGTCGTCTCCGAGGTCATGGAGTCCAACGGCTCCTCTTCGATGGCTTCGACCTGCGGCTCCACGCTCGCCCTTATGGACGGCGGCGTGCCCATTAAGCGCCCGGTCTCCGGTATCGCCATGGGCCTGATCCAGGAGGAGGGCAAGACCGTGGTCCTGTCCGACATCCAGGGTCTCGAGGACTTCCTGGGCGACATGGACTTTAAGGTCACCGGCACCACCGAGGGCATTACCGCCCTCCAGATGGACAACAAGGCCACCGGTCTTACCTTCGACATCCTGGCCCGCGCCTTGCAGCAGGCCAAGGAGGGTCGCGCCTTCATCCTGCAGAAGATGCTCGATGTGATCCCCGAGCCGCGCCACACCACGCGCAGCACCGCTCCGCGCATCGTTTCCATCCAGGTTCCGACCGACAAGATCCGCGACGTCATCGGTTCCGGCGGTAAGGTCATCCGCGGCATCCAGGACGAGACCGGCGCTTCGGTCGACATCCAGGAGGATGGCACCGTCTTTGTCGGCGGCACCGGCGAGTCCGTCGACCAGGCCGTCGAGCGCATCAAGCTCATCATCAAGGTTCCCGAGCCGGGCGAGGAGTACACCGGTCGCGTGGTCTCTATCCAGCCCTTCGGCGCATTCGTGAACCTGCTGCCCGGTAAGGACGGCCTGCTGCACATCTCCCGCGTCGCCAAGGGCCGCGTGGAGAAGGTCGAGGACGTTCTCAATGTGGGCGACGAGGTCAAGGTCGTCGTCATCGAGGTCGACGATCGCGGCAAGATCTCGCTCGATCGTCTGGATAAGCCCGAGGCCCCGGCTCGCGCTGAGGGTGCCTCCGAGGGCGGCGGCGAGCACTTCCAGCGCCGTGAGCGTCCGCGTCGCGAGCGCTCCGAGCGCAGCGACCGTCCGCGCCGTCCCGGTGACAACGGAGGCCGCAA